>JAGHBS010000200.1 GCA_021160865.1 Planctomycetota bacterium
CATCACCAGCGTGCGGTTATCCTTGCCAGTAATCATTCTCACGGTGCCATAGTTGAATTTGGTGCTGACGAACCGCTCAATAGTGAAACCATAAAGGATTGCATTCGTAGTATTATATCGCTATAAGAGAAATTCCTTGTCTGAATTCGATAAGTCTTGTTCTTTTATCTTTCGGAGTTGAGCAATGACACCCAAAGAAAGATTATTAAAGGTATTGTCTGGTGAAATACCCGACTGCGTACCGGTGGCGCCGGACATTTCCAACATGATACCTGCCCGGCTAACGGGCAAGCCATTCTGGGACCTTTACCTCTACAATGACCCACCAATCTGGGAGGCGTACATAGCAGCTGCGAAGTACTTCGATATAGATTCGTTGATGGACGCTTATTTCCCGCTTGAGTTCCCCGAAGATCACGAAAACGAACCGGAATGGGAAACCTTCATTGTCTATCGTGATGAAAACCGAATAATAACGCAAGATTCGTACGTCGAGAACGGAAAGCGGATATGGAAACCAACGGTAAATGTGTATTATCGGGCAGACCCCCCAACCTTGGACCTAAAACCTGAGAAAATTGGCCTTCCCCCCATCCCTGAAAAATGGGAACCGTTGGAGGGCGTCAAGGAGGTAGATACCGGTCCGGAAGGGCTCAAACGCGTCAAAGAATTAATGGGTGATCAAGGCCTGGTCGGTGTAAGAGTAGCCAATAGCCTGGTCTTTAGAAACGAGGAAGACATCTTCTACTATTACGACCACCCGGATAAACACGAACAATGGGCGCAGGAACTAATCGAAAAGGTCGAGAGGCGATTTCAGCAAATTATGTCTATGGATGTAAAGCCTGACTTTCTTTGTGTGGGCGATTCGGGAACGCTGGTATTCCAGACCCTCGAGATATTTCGTCAGCTCACCTTCCCATCGGTCAAGCGCGCGATAGAGTTAGCCACCGCTGCTGGCATCCCAACTCATATGCACTCTTGCGGCCCTGAAAAGGCACTGGTCAAAATCATGGCAGAGGAAACCGACCTGACCGTAATTGATCCCCTGGAGGTTCCACCGATGGGAGATTGCGACCTGGCTGAACTAAAGCGCCTTTACGGTGATAAAATCGTCCTGAAGGGCAACCTTCACACTACAAAGATAATGCTCCATGGCTCGGTTGAGGACGTTATCGCTGCCAGCAAGAAGGCAATTGACGATGCAGCTGAGGGTGGGAAGTTCATCCTCTCTACCGGTGATCAATGTGGCAGAGACACGCCCGATGAGAACATCCGAGCAATGGTAGAAACCGCTCGAACGTATGGCAGGTACTGAAACCATCATCGCTAATATAAATGCAATATAAATGGAGGATAATTCTGCTGCAACCGTCGAGCCTTGTTTTGCGATAGGGTAGATTTTATTATTATATGATGATTTTTATCTTCACTGCTTTTAGGGAAGAAAACTCTTCTACGAGTTGTACATACGGACAATTATGAACACGAAAACTACCTTTTTACGAGTGATAATGTTCATATCATCAGTTGCAGTTATCATGACTGTTATGGGCTGTCCAGTCCCCCAGCCACAGAATACTCCTGTTCAACCCAAATTGATTACCGAGCCGATTACAGGCGGAGTGTATTACCTCTATGTTCCAACTACTTATCAGAAGAATAAGCCTGCACCGGTAATCATTTCCTGTCACGGTACCGACCCGTTCGATGTAGCTGCCTATCAGGTAGGCGAGTGGAAATGGCTGGCTGAACAGTATGGCTGTATACTTATTTGCCCGAAACTCACCAGTACGGATGGGATATTCGGGGCAGGTGATATTCATCAATTACTTCGCGATGAACGATTGATTATGACCATTCTGGGGCAATTGCATTACGTTTATAATATCGATCGGCGAAATATCATGATGACAGGGTTTTCGGGCGGGGGGTTCCCGGTCTATTTCGTTGGATTACGGCATCCGGATGTCTTCTCGGTAGTGGTGGCGAGGAATTGCAACTTCAACCGCCACGCGGTCGATGGCTGGTATCCACCAGCAGCATTGAAAACTCCTATAATGGTCTATTACGGGCAGAATGATCCTCCTGCGATAAAGGTACAATCGGAAGCGGCTATCTCATACCTCAAATCAGTAGGATTTATTGTCGAGACAGACGTGCTACCCGGAAGCGGTCATGAACGTCATCCGGAAGTGGCGATGCAATTCTGGCTGAGGCATTGGCACGGCACGCCGCCGAAGCCAAAATCGCCCAATACCATTGAGCAATATATCTCAAAAGTGGGTAATTATATCGATTTCGAGGTAACCTCCGATGCAGGGAACCGTAACAGAAAAAATCCTCAAGCAACATCTAATTTCAGGTCAAATCGCGGAGGGTGAGGAAATTGGAATTTCTATCGACCAGACACTCACGCAGGATGCCACCGGTACAACTGCGTTTTTGCTGTTTGAGGCGATGGGAATAAAGCGGGTAAAGACCGAAGTATCCGTCAGCTATGTCGATCATAATTTAGCCCAGTTCGGACCTGAAAATCACAACGATCACAGGTATTTGCAATCGATAGCCCACAAGGTCGGGGCATATCACAGTCGGCCCGGCAATGGTATTTGCCATCAGGTACATCTGGAGCGATTTGCTGCTCCGGGAAAGACGCTTCTGGGTAGCGATTCCCACACGCCCACCGCTGGTGGCATCGGCTCACTCGCTATCGGAGCAGGCGGGCTTGATGTGGCTGCCGCTATGGGAGGCGCACCTTTTTACTTACCCTGCCCGAAGGTACTTCAAGTCGAACTTACCGGCTCGCTAAATGATTGGGTCGCACCGAAGGACATTATCTTAAAAATCCTCAGTATCCTCACTACGCGAGGAAATGTTGGAACGATTATCGAATACACAGGCGACGGGATAACGACGCTGTCAATCCCTGCAAGGGCAACCTGCACGAACATGGGCGCAGAACTCGGCGTGACGACGAGCATCTTCCCCTCGGACGAAATCACACAAAAATTCCTCCAACTCCAGGGCAGAGCAAACCAATTCATCCCCCTATCAGCCCAGCCCGATGCCCGATATGACCGGATAACCAAATACCTACACGTCCAGCACGAATCAGCCGTAATCGAAAATATCCGCAGGTATTGTCCTGATGCGGAAATATCTCCCCCCGATGATAATCAAATGGTGCAGGTGAGTTTCAGTAAGATTCGTATTGATTTATCGTCGCTCGTTCCGCTTGCTGCTGCTCCATCGTCGCCGGACAACATCGTTGCGGTAGAAGACCTTACTGGTACAAAGGTTCAGCAGGTAATAATCGGCTCATGTACCAATTCAAGTTTTCACGATTTGATGGTCTGTGCATCAATCTTGAAAGGCAGAAAAGTACATCAGCAGGTTGAATTGGGCATTGCTCCCGGGAGTAAGACTGTCTTAACCATGCTTATCGAGAATGGTGCCTTAACCGATATGGTCCGTGCTGGTGCTCGGATATTAGAATGTGCCTGCGGTCCTTGCATTGGTCAGGGGTTTTCACCCTGCAGCGGCTGTGTGTCTTTACGAACATTCAATCGCAATTTTTCTGGTCGCAGCGGCACGCCCAATGATAAGGTCTATTTAGTCTCGCCTGAAGTTGCCGTCGCTGCTGCCATTACCGGTGAAATAACCGATCCGCGTACCCTTGGTATCGAGTATCCGCATATAGAAGAACCTGAAAGTATCACCATCGACGACGGGATGATTATTCCGCCCGCACCAGCAGATAAGGCAGATGAGATCGAGATAATTCGTCCTGCGACAATCGTCAAGCCCCCTGCTGGTGAAGTCCCGCCCGATACAATCGCCGGCGCGGTACTAATAAAACTCGGCGATAATATTACCACAGATCACATCATGCCGGCAGGGGCATTATTGAAGTTGCGATCGAATATCCCCGAATATGCAAAGCACGTTTTCGCACCATTCAATAAGCCCGGCGAGCCGACCTTTGCCCAGCGGGCTTGGGAAGCGAAAAACGCCGGCTTGCACGGCATCATCGTAGCAGGCGAATCATACGGACAGGGTTCGTCCCGCGAGCATGCCGCCCTTTGCCCGATGTACCTTGGAATCAAGGCAGTCATCGCAAAGAGCATCGAGAGAATCCATCAGGCTAACCTGGTCAACTTCGCAATCTTACCTTTGATTTTCGATTCGCCCGAAGACTACAACCGCATTGATAAATCCGACCATTTGAAAATCGAAAACGTTATTGAAGTGATAAAATCGGCTGACACGGTATCGGTCAATAATGAAACAAAAGGATATAGATTTACTTGTCGAGTAAATCTAACGCCCCGACAGAGGGAAATTCTCGCTGCTGGCGGATTGCTGAACCTTACCCGTCAGCGAGCAATTGAGAATAATGATTAACTCATATTGAAAATCATGAATGAATCGACAGTCATATCGGTCTTTGGAAGTGGGCAGGTTAGTCCGAGAAGCGAGGAATACCAACTGGCTCAGCGAGCTGGTGAGGTGCTGGGACAACTTGGGTATTCAGTGGCTACCGGAGGGTATGCAGGGGTAATGGAAGCAGTCTCCAGCGGTGCAAGAAAATTCAATGTGGAGGTTATCGGCGTGATTTGCCGGCTCTGGCAAACAAACCCCAACAAATACATCACACGCGTCATTGAAACCGATAATCTCACCGAGCGATTGGCTAAACTCATCGAACTCGGAAAGGCAGGCTATATTATCTTCCCTGGTGCCACTGGTACGCTTCGAGAACTTGCCGAAGCCTGGGAACTGATGGAAAAACACATCATC
The DNA here is from genome assembly GCA_021160865.1 of Planctomycetota bacterium. Lineage (GTDB taxonomy): Bacteria > Planctomycetota > Phycisphaerae > SM23-33 > SM23-33 > JAGHBS01. Next base: position 4,804 of record JAGHBS010000200.1, read on the forward strand.
CCCGACCGACCCATAGTTTGCATAACTCAATTCTGGAAGCCTGTAATTACATTAGTTGGAAAGGTTAGACCCAGCGCTACCGAGCGCATCTGCTTTGCGGAAACTCCTGAAGACCTTGCAAAGTTTGTCCCCAACTTGCATCACAAATCCTGAAAGAGGTACAATTATCCTGAACCGGGAAATTCTATGATGAAGATAAACCCATCGAAAAAAGCGATTTTTGTATCGGCGATAATTTCGCTCATAACCGTTTTTGCCATCCCCAATCAATCAGCCAAAGGTGAAGCCAACACTGATAAATCCACTCCAACCAGCAAAGTTATCCAATCGAAGCTGAAAGACATCGTTGCGATAAAGATCACCCCTGAAAGGTCGGATACTGTTCCGATTACCTTACCCACGACTATCCACACTCCTGCCAACCTACCCCCAGCAGCACTAC
>JAGHBS010000132.1 GCA_021160865.1 Planctomycetota bacterium
CCCCGTGATTTTTTGTTTTTTTCATGGGATAACCTGCTCGGATTACCCTCTATTCCATTACGTACTATATCAAAAATCGAAAAATTCCATCGGGGCGACTGGATTTGAACCAGCGACCTCTGCGTCCCGAACGCAGCGCTCTGACCAAGCTGAGCTACGCCCCGTCCTGCATCGGTCATTCATTCATTGCATAGATTATCTCGAAACAATGCACAAATCATTCTACTCGAAAATGCATGAAAGCGAAAATAAAAAATGCCCCTCGTCAGCCGGTTGTAAGCCGAGTTCTGTATCCCATCGTCGTCGGGGCGAAGACCGATGGGACGAAGGGCATCTATCTTGACCTGCCATTACTGACAGGCTCTCCATCTTTCGATGGAAGCGGCCTACCCGCAGCCTCATGGGCCTGGACCATGCCAACTGGCTGCTACTTGGCCTTGCACCCGGTGGGGTTTGCCCTGCCGACGATGTCACCATCGTCGCGGTGCGCTCTTACCGCACCTTTTCACCCTTACCCCGTGCTCAAGCACGAGGCGGTATGTTTTCTGTGGCACTTTCCCTATCCCACATCAGCTTTCACTGTGCATACTTTCCAGAGAAGCAGGCACGTGAAAAGCTGACACAGGACGGTGGGTGTTACCCACCACCGTGGTCCAGCGGTGCTCGGACTTTCCTCTTCCCCTAAGGGAAGCGCCCTTCCACCGGCTGACGTATTATATTATACGACACAATTGCATTAACGGAGCATAGTTTCTGCACCGAAAGGTATCACTTCATCAATGCCATAATGGCTTGTTTGATTTCTTCTTCGCTGACGTCATCGAATATCTCTACTTTTCCTAATTGCCCAGCCGGCAGGATGAATCTCGGCCGGCCGAGAGAGGCTTTTTTGTCCCTGGCAATGAAGTCTTGCAGATGACCTACATCATGAACTTCCTCCGGTAGGGGGGGCAAATCGGCAAATCGTGTTGGTAGTGATAGTTTCTTCAAAATGGTAGCGAGGCGCTCAATGGCTTGTTCGTCGATTAGATTTCGATTCCTGGCGATATGACAGGCAGCGACCATTCCCAGCGAGACAGCCTGGCCGTGGGAAACCAGACCATAGCCGCCGGCAGCCTCGATTGCATGGCCAATGGTATGCCCAAAGTTCAAATGTGCCCGCTGACCGGCTTCATGCTCATCAGCAGCGACTACCGCCGACTTAATCGCCACGTTCCGCGCAATCAATTCGGTCAGTATGTCGGCGTCGAAGGAGAAGATTTTTTCGGCATTTTCTTCGATGAAATCGAGAAGCGTAGCGTTTCTGATAACGCCGTGCTTGACGCACTCTGCCAGTCCATTACCCATCTGACCGGCTGGTAGGGTCTTCAGTACCGTTGGATCGATTATGACCGCACGGGGCTGATGGAATGCCCCGATGAGATTCTTGCCGGTAGGGGCGTCAATGCCCGTTTTCCCACCGATAGCGGCATCGACGTCGGCAAGGAGTGTGGTGGGTACGTTTACAAAATCTATACCACGCAAAGCAGTAGCGGCTACAAACCCTGCCAGGTCGCCGACAACTCCACCGCCCAGTGCTATGATGATACTTTTGCGATCTATCGGTGGCTCTAAACTTAAGAGGGCATTCATCACTACTTCATACGTGCGGATGTTCTTATGCTCTTCACCAGCGGGAAAGTCTATATGATCTGCAATGAAGCCAGCCTGCTGAAGCGAACCCATAACGTCTGCACAGTATAACTGCCGGACGGTTGAGTCGGTAATGATAACCGCTCTACCTGTGTTTTTTCTGCCAGGTAGATTGGTAAGTAGTTGACCGACCTTGCTGATAAGTCCTGCCCCGATGGAGACTGTATAACTCCTCTCAGCAAGGTCCACCCGCACCGTGCGGTGGTTCTTTGAGGAGATTTCTCCATCAGTGCCTTCTTCTGGCGTGTGGGGATGCGAATTGTTCATAAGGTTGAACCCTTCTTCTTTTCGCCACTCTGCTTTTCTGCAAGGTATGATTCGACCTCTCGGAGAAGTTCTTCGTCAACTTCGTCTTCTTCGGGATTTTTAGACGCCGGTTCTGCAACTCGTCGTGGCTGAGAGGTCTTAACCCTGCGAGTGATGTAGTGCCGAAGCATGATGAACGCTACGAGCATGAGTATTACCGTCAATGACATAATCACAGCCCCCAGTGGGGCAGTGCCTGTTGTCAGGGATTGAAACAGAAAGACATTTTTGGCGACGATAATCGGATAATCATGTTTCTTCGATGGGTCGCCAGTCTGCTTATTTTCCGGTAGTCTAACGATTTTATAGAAGATACCTGCGACTTTAACCCTCGTGCCAATGGTAATCTTTGGGGGTTGTTCGGTCAGGGCGACTATTATGGGCTTATTCGTCTGGTATTCGACTACATCCATCATCCAGACGGGGCGTTTGCCCCACCATTTGCTCGGGGAAAGGTTTTTGGTGTATTCGGTTATTCTGCCAGCATAGATGGCTTCAACTCGGATAAGTCTGCCACGATAACGTTTCGGCTCTTTCCAGAGGCTTTTGGGATTAGGTTGTTCTGCTTGATCGAGGGCAACCCTGCCCGCGGGCAGCATGGCTGCTCGTCGCAAAAGTACGTAAAAGGCAGAGGTGTTTATCTGATCGTCACGATCATAAACATCTTCAAGGATTGTTTTTTCTGCCTTGCTATATGCAAGTGCGTCTTCGATAGTATCGGCGGGGATGATTGGCAGGGGTTCGATGGGCTTTGTTGTTATAAAGGGGAGAGTCCCCGGCACGTCGGCTGGACGAGTGGTTGTGGTCGAGAGCGCTTTATCACCAGCAAGGGCAATTGGGGCAAACAGCAGTATCACGATAAGACAAATGGTGAAAGGGAAGTTCATCTGACTGGCTTGAATTGTATTGTCGCATCTACTCATATTTATAGTCTCGATTGCATAAGTCTTCTTATCGTGAGTATCATTTCAGCTTACATAAATAGATTGTAATCAATGCTTTCGGCATTGTACAGCCGAAGTGCCGGTTAATGAATTGATGCAACATGTAGCGTACTAATATTTATTAATAATGGGTTGAAAGGGCATTAATTTGATAATGGATTATCCTGCCTTTTCCGCATCATGTTGTGTCAGCAGGGAGATAATTTCACTAGCAAGTTCGTCTTTAGAACGTCGGGCAGGGGGTAAGATAATACCCTGCGGTGAGATAATGCAATTTTCAGATTCATCTTCGCCAATGGCTGAGGTGGTGTTAATCACGAGATAATCACAATTTTTCTCCAGCAGTTTTTGCCGACCTATCTTTTCGTCCAGCACGTCTTCAAGAGAAAAGCCGATGATAATCTGTCCTGATTTTTTCCGATTGGCAATATCGGCGAGAATGTCCTCAGTGGGGATTAATGTTATTTGAACTGGCTCATCCGAGCGCGAAATTTTGTATGGAAACTGCTCTTTTACAGTAAAATCACCGACCGCAGCAGACATTATCAGGGCATCGCAGTTATCGAACTGTTCGGTAAGGTGTGTTTTCAGCTCATCAACGGTAGTAAATGGGACAACCTCACAGCCAGCTGGTGGGGAGATGCAAACGGGTCCGAGAAGCAGCGTTACCTTATGACCTGCTCGTATAGCAGCGGTGGCACATGCAATACCCATCTTACCACTTGAAGCATTGGTGATGAACCGAACCGTATCAATGTATTCTCGTGTAGGACCTGCTGTTATGATAATCTTCATCGAACAGACTATCCTTGGTTATGGTTATACATTACCGATATCTTACCAAAACTGATTTATGGCTGACCAATGTTATCTGCCCGGCATTACTATACTATGAGAATGATAATCAAGACTGAAACTACTCGCACTAAAGATTGAATGCTGGCTAAAGACTGTTTTTCGGAGAGACTTTTTGAAGGATTTTTTCAATCGCACTAATAATTTCTATTGGTTCAGCCATTCTGCCTATTCCGACGGCACCGGAGGCTAATCTACCTTCGACAGGGCCAACAAAGTGAACGGCCCGGCTGGTAAGTCGCTGAATGTTTTCTTGCACAGCAGGGGATTGCCACATCCTCGTGTTCATTGCAGGGGCAAGCAAGATATCACATTGACCGTAAGACGCCAACGCTAATGTCGAAACCAGATCATCGGCTATTCCGTTGGCAATCTTGGCGATAATGTTGGCAGTAGCAGGTGCTATTATCATCAGGTCAGCCCGTTCGGTAAGTGCCAGGTGGATAGCTTGATTACCATCAATTTCTTCCCAGAGAGAAGTGTAAACCTTACTGCCCGTTAAAGCCTTGAACGTGAGGGGGGTAATAAATTGCTGTGCAGCAGAGGTCATCGCTACGGTCACACGGGCGCCTGCTTGAGTGAGTTTGCTTGCAAGGTCTGCTGATTTATAGCATGAAATCCCTCCGGATACGCCAAGCAACAGCTCAAACCCTGCCAATGTTTCAGCTGGTTTTACCTTACCGTTAGACACCTTTTACCTCGTGCTTGACGGAGGAGTTTTTCGTTCCGGAATACGGATTATCTCTTCGGGTCGGGGAATATCGGACTTCTCATAATCAATATCGATTTTACCATCAAGGATTTCCTGAATTACAACTTCAATATCAGTCATTCCCTCTTTACGCTCAACAAGCGGTCTTGCACCTTCAAGAAGTTCCCTCCAGCGCTTCATGATTACGGTGGCTAATTTGAACCGCCCGCCCATCTTGTAAACCAGATCATCGCTTTTCAATGCTTCTATCATTGTCGTTTAAACTCCTTTTAATTATCCTTCCTTGTCTTTTCGCTTACGGAATTGACAATTTTTATCACATCTTCGATTGCATTTTCAAGTTTATCGTTTATCACGGTGTAATCGTACACCTTACTTTTCTGGGCTAATTCGATTTCCTCTTTTGCTTTTGCAAATCTACGCTTTATAGCCTCGGGCGGTTCGGTTGAGCGTTTTATAAGTCGGTTGAGTAGTTCATCCCAACTTGGTGGCAGGATTAAAATGAAGGTTGCGTAAGGTATCTTTTCATGCACCTGAAGGCCACCCTGGATGTCAATTTCGAGGATAATTGTTTCGCCCGCCTTTAGTGCTTCATAGACAGGTTTGGCAGGTGTGCCGTAGTAATTACCGAATACCTCAGCCCATTCGAGCAGTTCGCCACGCTGGATCATTTTCTCAAAGCGTTGCTTATCGATAAAGTGATAATCTTTCCCATCGATTTCACCCGGTCGAGGCTCTCGCGTGGTGACAGAGACACTATAGCGGGCGTTCGTACGGTGGAGTACTTCTTGAACGATTGTGCTTTTTCCTACTCCGCTTGGGCCTGTTATCACGATTAGGTGTCCGCTGTGCAATTTTTGCTCCTTGTGCGGGTGGGAGAACTCATTCGACGTTTTGCACCTGCTCCCTGATGCGATCAATAGCGGTCTTTATCTCAACGACCGATTGAATGATCTCGGTATCGTTGGCCTTTGAGGCAATGGTATTGGCTTCACGGAGCATCTCTTGCGAGAGGAAATCCAGTTTTCTGCCCGGTTGGTCTTCGTTTTCTGCGATAGTAAGAAATTGATCGATATGGCAATTCAGGCGGGAAATTTCCTCTGAAATATCACAGCGTTCAGCAAGCAAGGCTACTTCTCTGGCAATATCCTGCTGGGTGATTTCTGTTTCAGCAATTTCCGTAAGTTCGCAGACCCTTTGTTTTAGTTTTTCATAATGCTCCTTGACTACTATACCGGCTCGCTGATTTATCTTATCGAGGTATTGCCGAATTGCCTGGCATTGATGAGTGAGGTCTTTGGCGATTGTCTTTCCCTCCTTGGTTCTCATATCAATAACGGCAGTGATGGTATCTTCGATTAGGTCGATAAGTTCTGGTACTATTTCAGAAAGTTCCTCTGAGCCTGGTGGCGTACAAACGCCCGGCAGAAGCAGAAGCGTTGCTAAATCGATATTAAGATTCAAATCAGATTGATCAGGTCTGATTATATCAAGTTGCTCTACATAATGTTCGAGTAAGGGAATATTTACCTTACTGGTGGTTTCAGGCGAGATGCTCTTCATCTTAAGCGTAAGCTGAACACTCCCACGAGAGAGGCGATTTCGCAATCGGCGATCAATCTCCAATTCGAGATGCGACCATACATCAGGCACTCGGATAATTGATTTATAATAGCGGGAGTTCAATGTGCGTATTTCTACCGTGTATTGAACGCCGACAATTTCCCGACTTTGAGTGGCAAAGCCCGTCATTGAGCGGATCATTATTTGCCTCCCGCAGATTTCGATGCTTTCGAAGATGTGCCAATACCTGCTGGAGCGGTAGCCGTCGATGTGGCTGTACCGGCTAATCGATATTCACCCCTCACGATAGAACTGGGTATCCAGCCGATATAATAAGCCCTTGCCTTTAGTGTTGTTCCAGGAATAACTCTCACAGGTCCCTCGTATCGGAGTGATTCCCGCGTCGGCTCACTATTATCGGTGGTGTAAAAGATTTCAGCATTGGTTGTCGGACAGCGTATCGTAACGAGTATCGGTTTAGAGATAGGTTGAGGTGGAGGGATAAAGACTGGATTGCTTACTCGACCAGGGGCGGGACGACAGAACTTTGACGCACCTACCGCTAATCCAAGAAAGACTATTACTAATATAATTGTCACCCACGTGAACACATCGCCTGTACGTGTACCGAAAGCGGATTGGCCACCTCCGCCACCGATTATTCCTACGCCTACGCCACGACCCTTTTGTAGCAATACTACGATTATCAGCAGTACGCAGATCAGGATGAATATGATAGTCAACAATGTAGTCATTTTCGCTCTCTCACTCTCACTTGTACTTTCCGTTATGTTCGTCGTTTAGTTCAGCAAATCATTTTACTTTGATAGTTTTGTCATTCACGAGAAACTTCCAAGCCACGGTTTATTATTTCGCAGAAATCATCTGCCTTCAGGCTTGCCCCTCCGACCAAAGCGCCGTCGATATCTGGACAGGCGAGGAGTTCACTGGCATTGCTGGGTTTAACCGATCCGCCGTAAAGGATGCGTATTTGCTTGGCTATGGTGGAATCATATATCTGCCCAATGAGCTGGCGAATCATCGCCTGGACTTGTTCTGCCTGATCAGGCGTGGCATTGACGCCCGTCCCAATTGCCCAGACCGGCTCGTATGCTATCGTAACGCTTTTCATAACTGCAGCTGAGACTCCTTCTAAGCCTCGGGTTACCTGCTGGGAGACTACTTCCATTGTCTCGCCGGCCTGGCGTTCGGTAAGCAACTCTCCGACGCAAAGGATGGGGAACAGACCCTCGGCAATGCTTTTTAATAATTTGCGATTTATCAATTCATCGCTTTCTCCGATGATATGCCTTCTTTCGCTATGGCCGCAGATGACGAACTTACAATTTGCATCTTTTAGCATTGCTGCTGATACTTCTCCGGTATAAGCACCGTTGTCCTCATAAAAAACATCCTGGGCACCAAGGGCAATGTTTGAATTTTTAATTACTTCACCTACTGCAAAGAGATATGGAAAAGGCGGACAAACAGCAATGTCTAACTCTTCAATTGTACCGACCTTCTCGACGAGGCTGCTGGCTAATGCAACTGCCTCATCATGAGTAGTATTCATTTTCCAATTACCGGCAATTAGCAATTTCCTTTGCATCTGTCATCCTCAAAATTCGATTGTACTTTTCGCTATATTGCCAAAATCAAGGCTCAATTTTCGAAAAACCCTCTGCTGGCGTTCAAATCGGCTCGGTGGCTTTGGGGAAGCTACCCAAAACGTGCATTTCAAGGCAATGTTGACTCGCTTGCTCAATGGCTTGCTTGATATTTGACTCGTCAATGTGTCCTTCGCAATCAACGAAGAAGTAATATTCCCATTTCCTTCGTTTACTTGGCCTGGTGTTTATATAGGTCAGGTTAATATCATGCTCGCTAAACACGTTCAGCACCTCTGCCAATGCACCTACTCGATGAGCGGTAGTGAACATTAAAGCAGTCTTATCGCTGCCGGTCGGAGCAGGATGCCCCTTGCCGATAACGAAGAATCTTGTGGTATTGTCAGTATAATCCTCGATATTGGAATAGATTATCTTCAGCCCGTAGAGTTCTGCTGCAAGGGTAGAACCAATGGCGGCTACTCCGTCTTGCTTTGCTGCCATCTCGGCAGCTTTGGATGACGATGCTACCGGGATAAGGTCTACCTTGCGGAAGGATCGGCTTAGCCAATTTCGGCATTGAGCGAAAACTTCGGGCTTGGAAGCAATGGCTTTTATCTCTTCAGGAGGACAATTGCCAAGAAGATTATGATGTACCTCGACGAGAACCTCTGCAACGATATTGATGTTTGTATTGACAAAGGCATCCATCGTATCAATAACGCCGCCGCCTATGGTATTTTCAATCGGTACAACTCCGAGGTTGATATGCTCTCGTGCGACTTCCTCGAAGACTGCCCTGATGTCTGTCAGGGGGATGTATTCTACTGACGTGCCGAACTTTCCCATTGCTGCCATATGCGAGAAACTACCCTCCGGACCAAGGTATCCGATTCGCAGGGGTTGTTCTAAAAGGAATGAACCGCTCATTAACTCGCGGTAAATTGCCAGTAGTGTGCGCTTGGGTAAAGGACCTTTATTCAAAGACAAGACACGTTCAAGAACGGCTTTTTCTCTGTCGGGTGCGTAGATGTGAGTTCCACTATCCCGCTTGAGTTTGCCGATCTTTATCACTACATCAGCCCGTGTGTTCAACAATTCCACGATTTGACGATCCAGCTCGTCAATTTTCTTCC
>JAGHBS010000127.1 GCA_021160865.1 Planctomycetota bacterium
CAAGTATGCCTGAGGAGAACACATCGCATTACTTCGGCCCGTATGGCGGGCAATTCGTGCCAGAGACGCTGATGTCCGCCTTGGCGCAGCTCGAGCGGGAATACCGTGCTGCGATGGCGGATGAAAAGTTCCTTTCCGAGTTCGATAGGATTCTACGCGAAATTGCCGGCAGGCCGAGCGCGATGTACTTCGCCCGTCGTCTTACTGAACACCTCGGTGGTGCGAAGATATATCTTAAGCGCGAAGACCTCAATTACACCGGTGCCCACAAGATAAACAACACGCTCGGACAGGCGCTTTTGACGCTTCGGATGGGTAAAAAGCGAGTTATCGCCGAGACCGGTGCCGGCCAGCACGGCGTCGCCACTGCTGCCGCCGCTGCTGTTTTCGGACTCCAATGCGATATCTATATGGGCACCGAGGACATCCGCAGGCAGGAATTGAATGTCTTCAGAATGGAATTGCTCGGGGCAAGAGTCATTCCCGTCACGACCGGTCAACGAACACTCAAGGATGCCTGCAATGAAGCCCTTCGCGACTGGATGGGCTCAGTGGAGTATACCCATTACATCCTCGGCTCGGTCGTCGGGCCGGCACCGTACCCGGAGATGATCAGGGAGTTTCAATCGTGTATCGGCAGGGAAGCCCGAGAACAGATGCTCCAATTGGAAGGCCGATTGCCTGATCTGATTATCGCATGCGTGGGGGGCGGATCAAATGCTGCTGGCATCTTCGCCCCGATGATAGAAGATGAAGAGGTAAAAATGGTGGGCGTTGAAGCAGGCGGACGAAGTATGCGACTTGGCGACCATGCTGCTTCACTCGTTGCAGGTACTCCCGGCGTGCTCCACGGGGCAAGAAGTTATGTGCTGCAGGACGATGAAGGGCAAACCGCACCAGTCCATAGCGTATCGGCAGGTCTGGATTATCCAGGCGTCGGACCTGAACATGCCTACTGGAAAGACACCGGAAGGGTAACCTACACCACCTGCAGCGATGATGAAGCCATCGATGCCTTCTGCCTGCTCAGCCAGACCGAGGGGATTATCCCCGCGTTGGAATCCGCCCATGCCGTTGCTGAAGCAATAAAAGTTGCCCCGAAGATGAAACCTGACGAGATAATCCTTATCAACCTCTCAGGTAGAGGCGATAAAGACTGTGCCGAGGTAGCAAATATCCTCAAAAAACGAAAGGCGCAATCAGCAGGGAAAACCTAATCGCGATACGGAAGGATAAGTTTGTACAAGCATGAGTGAGTTAGAAAATAATCGGTTGATACAAACCTTTGCAAAACTTCGTCAGACAGGAAAGAAGACTCTCATCCCATTCTTAACAGCAGGTTATCCCGATTTGCCCACCACCGAAGCCCTTCTCATCGAACTGGAAAAACAAGGGGTGGGGATATGCGAGTTGGGCATACCCTTCTCAGACCCCATTGCCGACGGGCCGACAATACAAACGTCTTACACCGAAGCACTATCAAAAGGGATTACAAGCAAAAAAATCTTCGATATGGTCAAGCATTATCGCCAGCAGGATGGCAAGCTGGCGCTGGTTGCGATGGTGAGTTATTCCATCGTTTTCAAGCGAGGTGTTGAGTCTTATTTATCCGAAGCAGTCAAGGTTGGCTTTGATGGCATCATCATCCCTGATTTGCCATTAGAAGAAGCAGCAGAATTAGAACCGACCGCCAGGCAGCACGGTCTTGCCAATGTGATGCTTATCGCCCCGACCACTCCGCCTGAACGTAGAGTTGAAATCGCCCGTCATTCACGTGGATTTATCTATTACATCTCCGTTGCTGGTATTACTGGTGAACGAGACCGTTTGCCTGAAGAAACCATTCAAGCAGTGGCTCAACTACGAAAACACACCGATACGCCTATCTGCATCGGTTTTGGCATCTCCAATGCTGAAACAGTCAAGCACGTCTGCCAAGTGGCTGACGGTGCAATTGTCGGCTCGGCAATCATTCATCGGATAACCGATGCCAAGGACAGCCCGCAAGATGAACTGGTCAGAAAAATTAGCCAATTTATCAATGAATTAATCGAACCAATCAAATAACCGTCGATTGTCATCTTGATTAGCTTATTAGCCCAGCTACAAAGATACTTATGTCCCCTCTCGTTGTCTCTGAACTGATGCGATAAAACTGTTGGCTTAGGCCTGGATTGTCTTTTGCTGAGATGGGATATAATCTGTTGCTGATTTTAGTACCACACCGAGTTTTCGCCAGCGCTGATAGCGTCTCTCGAGGAGCGTATCAATATCGACACTCTTTAATTCTCGTAGTGCGTGGATAATGTATTCTTCAACATTGGCAGCAGCCTGGGCTGGATTGCGATGCGCCCCACCTAAGGGTTCGGGAATTATCTCATCAACTACGCTGAGCCGTTTGAGGTCTTTCGCAGTTATTTTAAGTGCTTCCGCGGCTTCGGCTGCCTTTTCACCCGTCCGCCAGAGTATAGCAGCACAGCCTTCCGGACTTATCACACTATAATAAGCATATTGCAGGATGGCGACCTTATCGCCCACACCGATACCCAATGCCCCACCAGAGCCTCCTTCACCTATCACGATGCAGATTATTGGTGTGCGCAGTCGGCTCATCTCACGAAGGTTCATCGCAATTGCCTGGGCGACGCCTCGTTCTTCACTACCGATGCCCGGAAACGCACCAGGCGTGTCGATTAACGTAACTATTGGCAAAGAGAACTTCTCTGCCAGTTTCATCACCCGAAGTGCCTTTCGATACCCCTCCGGATGGGCACAGCCAAAGTTGCACGCAATCTTCTCTTGAGTGTCGCGCCCCTTGTGCTGGGCGATTATGACAACTTTTTCCGTGGCAATCTTACCAAATCCGCAGCGGATGGCTCGATCATCCCCAAAGGCTCGATCACCATGCAATTCCACAAAATCCTTGACAATCCTATCGATATAATCTCCAGCCAATGGCCGACAGGGATGCCTTGCTACCTGCACCGTTTGCCAGGCAGTTAGATTATCGTATATCTTCCTGAGAAGAACGTTATACTCTGCATGGAGAAGGCGTATCTCCCTGCTATGATCGCGATTATTCTCCTGTTGATCGGCTTCAAGTTCAGCTATATGTCTGCGATTGGCAGCAAGGGGCTTTTCAAAATCCAGCAGGTACTTCTCCTGCACATCGTCAAAGGTATTGTCTTGTAATGATGGCATCTCACATTCTCCAAAGACCTGCTTTTCTACTCCGTCTCCAAAAGCCCTTTATATCAAACAAGGACGCCTCCTGCGTCCTTTCTCGTCTTTGTATTGAATACCAATCTATAATCAAATATCGGCAATATGCAAGGAAATTTTTTCCTCAACTTTTCGCTCCCCTGTTGGGGTAAATCCGGCGAACAAGAAAAAATATTACAACACTCGATACTTTTGGTGCTTGGGGTATAGCTATATTGCTTATATAATTTTCCTAACGATGGAAAATATGGACGAGCCAATTTTCAAAACGGTTGCAGTAATCGGTACGGGCGTGCTTGGTGGTTCGATAGGTCTTGCCGTCAAGGCAGCCGATGAAAGAATTACTGTAATAGGTATCGGTCGGCGGAAATCCACTCTCGAACGGGCAATCAAAGCAGAGGCAATCGATGATACGACACTCGATACTGCCAAGGGCGTCTCACAGGCTGACATCGTAATACTGGCAATACCAATTTCTGCTTATGAGAAGCACCTCCTCAATATGCGAGATGCCCTGCCTCGGAACGCTGTGGTAACGGATGTGGGTTCAACCAAGGCAATCGTGGTAAAACTTGCACAAAATATCCTTGGAAAGGATGGTCCATTCGTTGGTAGTCATCCGATGGCAGGCTCAGAGCGCCGGGGGGTAGAATTCGCAAGGGCAGATTTATTCAATGGCGCTACCTGCATAGTTACGCCCACTCAACATACCAAAGCAAGTTGCCTCAAAAGGGTAGTGAAGTTCTGGAAGATGCTCGGTGCTAATGTAGTTCGCTTATCGCCGCTTGAACATGATAAAGCCGTTGCTTACGTTTCGCACTTGCCTCACATCCTTGCAGCGTTGATAATTGCCTGTCAGAACAACAAGCACATCAAACTTGCTGGTAAAGGTTTTATCGATACAACAAGGGTCGCATCGGGCTCGCCCGATATGTGGCGAGAAATCATCTTGACGAATCGAAAGGCAATTCTATCAGCCATCGATCAGGCTGACGAGCAACTAATGTACCTGCGCGATTTGATAGAAGCAGGCGATGGTGAAGGTATTGAACAATATCTTGCCCGTGCAAAAACCCGCCGAGATGCACTTATCGCCAAGCAATTAAAACATCTCGATTAATCCTCACTTCGGATAAAAACCATATTTGGCTTCGCTTGATATATTGGCGCAATGTTTATAGCATGGAGATATGATGAACGATAAAGATCAGAATTCCCACCTGTCGCGACTTGAAATTGTAAAGTATCCTGATCCGCGCCTTCGTGAAACCTGCCAGAGTATTGAGCGGATCGATGACTCTATCGTCGAGCTGGTCAAACAGATGTTCGTTACAATGTACCGCTCGGGCGGGGTAGGATTGGCTGCCCCACAGGTGGGTAAAAACATAAGATTATTCATAGCAAATCCAACAGCAAAACCCGGCCAACAAGAAGGTGTGTATATCAATCCTGAAATAATAAATGCTGAAGGGTCAGCAGAATCTGAAGAAGGCTGTCTTTCCATCCCGGGATTACTCTGTAAGATAAAGCGGAAACATGGTGTTACCATCCGTGCCATCAACCTCGATGGCGAGAGCATCACTCAGGACGCTGAAGACCTACTTGCCAGGATATTCCAGCACGAAATAGACCATCTCAACGGCATATTGATATGCGACAAGATGTCAACCGTAGCCAAAATAGCAAACCGAAAACTACTCAAAGACCTTGAAGAACAATACGCCCACAATGATTGACAATCCCTGCTTCTCAAACATACACATATATCACCCGCTACAGTACTATGAGTGGTTATTACGGTTAATTTGTTGGGAAGCACCCCCAAATTGCTTTATAATTTGTACTCTATAATTGGTTGAATGATGATAAAGGGCTTGATGGTATATTCAAGCCCAAAGCGTATAATATCCGATAACGATGTTAGAAAACCGTTCAATGAAGATGGGCAGAAAAATCCTCACTATGATTGTATCGGTGGGGCTGATGGCAACAGCAGGCTGTGAAAAATGGTTTAGGCGGACTACAACCCAGCCTGTAGAAGTAAGTCGTCCACGGCGGGTTCTCTTGCCAGCAGGCATTGCCCAGACAGTCTCTGCCTATGCCAATCTGGTTGGTGGAACGGCTTTACCGGTCATGGGATATGGTATAGTTGGTGGGCTCGGTGATACCGGTTCGTCAGAAGTACCTACTAATCTAAGAAAGATACTAATTCAGCAAATGAATAAGCACATGGTCGGGACGCATAGATACGGTGGATGGAAGGTATCGCCCGAACGGATTCTGGAAGATAAAGACACTGCCGTTGTCTTTGTCAGCGGCAGAATACCACCAGCGGCACCGGTTGGTGCAAGATTCGACGTCACCGTCGAAGCCCTTCCAAGAACACAAACGACAAGCCTTGAAGGCGGAATACTTATGAGTACCGAACTATACTTATCTATGACCAGTTCTAAAGGAACGCCCATAAAGTCAAAAGATTGGGCAATTGCAAGTGGAGCAATTTTCGTAAATCCCTTTATCGACAGAAGTAATCTCGACGAACTGGTAAAACTGCGTGTCGGAAGGATACCGAACGGCGGAGTGGTAACAAGATCAAGACCTATAAAACTGGAACTACGCCGGCCCGATTATAGAATGGCTTCGCTGATTCAACAAAGGATTAATCAACGATTTAGCTTGAGAGGTGAAAAGGTTGCTACCGCCAAGACGCCAGCAATAATAGAATTACACATCCCTTCATCGTTTCGTCATGATTACAGGCATTTTCTCGAACTGCTCATGCATCTTTACGTCCCTACCGATGCTGCCGGTCAGGAACGATATGCCAGACAAATGGCTAACGCAATATTGCTTCCAACTGCCAGGCACGAGGATATCGCTCTTACGTGGGAAGCGATGGGCAGGCAGGTTCTTCAAGTAATTCGTCCCCTTTATGCATCAGAAAATCAAGCAGCAGCCTATTATGCCGCTCGAACCGGATTACGTCTGGGTGATGAATTAGCTGTTCCCGCAATAATTCGTATCGCCCAGCGGGAAAATTCACCCTTCCAGATACTCGCTATTAATGAACTGGGCAAAACGAGAAAATTCCCCGAAGTTGCTAAGCCACTAAAAAGGATACTCCTTACCAGTAATAACGCTCTGGTAAAAGTTGCCTGTTATGAAGCCCTACTGCAACATGGCAGCAATATCATCTACCGTAAAAACATCGCAGGTCATTTCCTCCTCGACACCGTTGATTCAACAGGAGATTACATCATCTTCGCAACTGTTACGGGTCAGCCCAAGATAGTCCTGTTCGGCAAAAAGATTCCCTTAAATCAACCGCTTTTCTACAGTTCGGAAGATGATCTGGTCACGATAAATTCTTACCAAAATGATAAACGCGTTATGGTGTATCGGAAGATCCCCGGTAAGGATATGTACAGCGATACACTCTATTTTAAACCTACGGTAGAGCAACTCATCTCGACATTAGGAAATCGTCCGGAAAAGGACGAGAACGGAAATATCAAGGGGCTGGGACTAACATATTGTCAGATCGTCAGGGTATTATATGGATTATGCACAAGTCAACAGATACCAGCTAAGTTCGTCCTTCAGAAAAGCCCTGCTTTACGAAGGACATATATTTCCGTCCCTACTGCTGGCAGGTCTGATATGCCCGAAGGAGGATGAGTTTTTCACATGGATGATTCTTCATTGAAAACCACGGAAGGGTATGAACCATGAAACTAAAATCTCTCACGCTAACTGGATTCAAAAGTTTTCCCAACAAGACTACTTTCGAGTTCCACGATGGTATTACCTGTATCGTCGGGCCCAACGGGGCAGGCAAGAGTAATATCGTTGACGCATTCAAATGGGTTCTGGGAGAGCAATCAGCAAAGAGCCTTCGTGGCAATGAGATGATGGATGTTATCTTCAGCGGCTCTGTCCAGAAACGACAATCAAACTACGCTGAAGTTATTCTAACCTTTACCACGAATTGCACCAATGAAGGCCCCTCAAAGGAAGGAACATACATCCCTGCTGATGAACAAGAGACGAATAATCAAGATGAGGCTACCATCACCGTTGCCCGCCGACTTTACCGTAATGGGCAAAGCGAGTACTTCCTGAACGGAAAAATCGTACGCCTCAAGGACATCCGTGAGATGTTCCTCGATACCGGCGCCAACTCAAAAGGCTACAGCATAATCGAACAAGGAAAGGTCGAGGTGTTTTTACAGGCATCGCCCACTGACCGTCGGGCAGCCTTCGATGAAGCCGCTGGTATCGCAAAGTATAAGATGCGAAAAATCGAGGCTATTAGAAGACTCGAACGGGTCGAACAAAACCTCCTAAGACTCAATGACATCCTCACCGAAGTCCGAAAGCGCCTCCGCAGCATCAAGTACCAAGCAAGCAAAGCACGCAATTACCAAACCTATAGCACCAGGCTGGCTGAACTTCAAAGTTTGTTCTCACTGGCGCAGTACCATCAAATCATCACCCATCGCAAAGACGTTCAGCAACAGGCAGATCGCCTCACCGATGCTCTATCAAATGTAAAAACTAAAATTAGCCAATTAGAAACATCCCAAATCTCAACTGAAACCGAAATAAGCGAAATTCAACAGAAAAACCATGATATAGAAACCCAATTGGCGCAACTTTCCTCACAAATTAGCACGACTCAGCAGCAAATAGATATGCTCAACAACAAAGAAGAGGAACTCACCTCCACTATCAATGCAAAGTTATCTGCAAGGGAACAGCTCGAAGCCAAAATTGCCTCTAATCAGCAAGAAATGTCTCAACGACAGCAATATCTCGCTGAGGTGAGTAAGAAAGTCGAACAGTTAACAATTCAACTCCAACATCTTAGCAAAGATCTCGACGCTGCCCGAAGCCGAACGCAAAGTCTGCGTGCTCAACTTGAAGAACAAAAAAGTGGAAGCGTGGAATTGCTTCGTCAGTCTGCTAATCTGCATAATAAAATAACTGCTGCTAAATTGCTTTGCGAAAATCTCATCAATCGAAAAAGTCAACTCAAAAACAGGATAGATGAAATCAACCAAACAATCAGTCAGATGCATTCTCAAAAATCCGCTGACGAAGCAAAACTCGCCGAATTGAATGCGCTCACTGAAGAACTTTCATCAAAACTGCAGCAAATCTCTTATGAAGCCAATCTGACGAATAATCAGGAGAAAAGATTACAGGAAGAACTATCGGCACTTCGAGAGGAACAAAGCGCTTTACTTTCACGGAAGGCGTTGCTGGAACAACTAGAGCAAAATCGAGAGGGCATCGGACAGGCTACAAAGGCAGTTCTGCAAGCAGCTGCAAAGGGCGAATTACCTTTTGTAATCGGCTTGCTGGGAGATTTTATCGAAACTGACACGAACCACGCTAACATCATCGAATCTGCCCTTGCTGGTGCAGAACAATGGATTATCGTCTCATCATTGGAGCAACTCACCCAATTTGCCCCGAAAATCAGGCAAATAACAAGTCAATCTGATAAAGTCAACTTCATCTGTCTTGATAGTACCAACGATGATTTAACACCTCTGGATGAAACAATCCTTCAAAGCGATGACATTGTTGCAAGGGCAAATCAATGGGTACGATGCAATGACCAACGTGTTTCTAGCCTCATCAACAATCTGCTTGCAAAAACGCTGGTAGTCAAATCGCTACAATCAGCAATAGAATTATCCAGACAATTAGGGGATGGCTGGCAATTCATTGCACTTTCGGGCGAACTTGTAAAAGGACCAGGCCTCGTCCAGCTACCTGCTGGACAAGATAAACAGCCATTCCACAAGC
>JAGHBS010000192.1 GCA_021160865.1 Planctomycetota bacterium
CCGCTTACACCAGAAGCCATAATGGCTATTGTTAACGGAAAACCCATCTATATGTCGACTCTTTACAAGCCGTTGCTGGAAGCACATGGACTTCAATTTGCAGAGATACTCATCTCCAATGTAATCGTCCAGCAAGAGGCACAGCGAAGAAAAATAACCGTCACCCCTGCAGATATTGCTGCTGAAAATAGTCACGCCATTGAAAACATTCTTGGTAAGCAACTTCCTGCTAATCAGCGTCAAAAGGTGCTGAAAAACCTTCTTCAGAAACGAGGAATCTCGCCGGGGTTATGGCGAACAATAATACATCGTAATGCCCTCCTTCGCAAAATGGTCGAGCCGCAGGTAAAGATTACCGAGGAAATGGTCAAAAACGAATATATCAACCGATACACCGAAAAGGTTCAAATAAGGCATATTCAACTGGCAACCATCTCCGATGCGCAAAAGATACTCAAGATGCTAAACTCTGGGAGCGATTTTGGCAAACTTGCCAGACGATATTCCACCAATACACAAAGTGCCTCTCGTGGAGGATTGCTGCCACCATTTACTCGCAATGATAAAACCATCCCTGCCGCCATTCGGGAAACAGCATTTTCACTCAGCGAAGGACAAATCAGTGGTATCGTACAGGCTGGGGATAGTTTCCATATACTGAAACTTGAAAGACGATTCCTCCCACCACCGACGGATTATGAAAAAGTCAAAGACAGGCTACGTCGCGAAATCCGTGAACGCATCATAACCCGCCTTCAATCTAAACTACTCGCCGAACTGCGAAAAAAAGCAAAGGTCGAATATGTAAATCAGTTCCTAAAACGCCGCCACTTTGACTATCAGCAAAGAAAATAGTGCAACGAAAACCAGACGAAATTAACGAAGATAGAGGATGACGATTAATGAGTCTGAAACTAATCAGACCCCGATATGGAACATTTTCAGGTGGAATAGACCTCCCCGACGAAAAGGATGCTACGCTTGAATCGCCGATAACACCGATAGAACATCTCTCTCACTTGTACGTTCCGTTAGCGCCGGTACATACCACCCCCGCAAAGCCAATAGTTTCCATTGGTCAGCGTGTCCATCAAGGTGAGAAGATTGCTCAATCGTCCGGAGATGGCCAAGTTGACATTTTCGCACCCGTTGCAGGACGCGTCAGCAAATTCTGTCAGGTCATTCTACCAGTCAATACTCCTGCATCTCTATGCCAAAACAGAGACGAATATATTATCGGCTGGCGAGTTAGTCCTGCCATTGAATTGGTTGATCTTGATGAATTTGAACCGTTTCCCTCCACATCAAGCACATATGACTGGCTGGCAGCCGACGATATTTCCCTCTGTGAGAGGATTGCAGAAGGCGGATTGATTACCTTCAATCAGCGGACAGTTGCCCTGGCTAATTACATCAGTGCCGCTCGCAATGCCGGCGTTGACACATTAATTGCAAATGTGATGGAAAACACTCCTTACATCACGTCTGATCATCGCATCCTCACCGAACGTGGCCTGGAAGTTATAGGCGGATTATCAATCATTGCACGAGCAATGAAGGTCTCCAACGTAATCCTCGCAGTAGATCATCGGCGAACAGATTCATACCGACAGGCTATCGCTCCATCTCGACTTCATGGAATTCGCACCATTGCATTGGCAAACAAGTACCCAATTGGGTCAACGGCAATTATCATCCGTGTCTTGACACGTAGGCGGGTCAGAGCAGAGGGCGAAGGCCTGGAGGTAGGCGTAGCCGTCGTCGATGCCGCTACCTGTCTGGCGACATACCGATGGGTCGTCTTCGGAGAAGTACCTGCAGCAAGAGTTGTTACCGTATCAGGACCTGCTGTTAAAAACCCCGCTAATTTACTTATCCCCTTTGGTGCTGAGGTTGGAGAAGTATTTGCATCAGCAGGAGCCGAACCCGATTGCGTTACTATCCACGGGTCGGTGATGACAGGAAACGAAATTATTAAATGCACTACACCAACAGGCGAGTCAATACCAGCGGTTGTTTCAGCATCAACTAATGCATTATTGGCGATGGATCAACAATCGGCATCTGACGATGTCACCCCGACGCCCTGCATCCGTTGTGGCTGGTGTAGCGATAGCTGCCCCTTTCGGTTGAATGTTGCTGCCCTGAATGATGACTTCGAACTGGGACGAATCAACAGCGCCAAACGACGTGGATGCATGTATTGTATCGATTGCGGAATCTGCAGCTACATTTGCCCTGCAAGATTACCACTGGCAAGAAGAATAAAACTTCTCAAATTAGCCATCGTTGAGGAAACTGCCCGTAGATGAACGATCTGCTGAAACAACCTGCATCACTAAACCATGGACGGCTTATATGGTCTCGGCCAAAGCATTATGCTCCATTCATTCATCTTCCCGAATCCAGCAGGAACATCTACAGGGTAATCTTTATAGCAGCGTCTTTGCCGTTGATGGCAGGGATTGTAATCTTCGGCTGGCGGGCGCTGATGGTAACTATCTTATCGGTTGCTGGGTGTGTGATTACCGAATCTGCCTATTATCGCATCACGCAGACACCTGCAATGCATGGAAGAATGCACGGAGCGGTTACCGGTCTGCTTCTGGCACTAACGCTCCCTGCCACTGTGCCGTGGTATGTACCTATAACGGCTGCTGTTTTTGCAACGATTATTGGAAAAGCATTGTTCGGCGGCATGGGACACTTCCTCTGGCAACCGGCGTTGGTCGGGCGACTGGCTGTAACGGTCATCTTTGCACCACCCCTATTCAACACCAACCTGGTTGCTCCAGCGAAGTGGTCAGTATTGGCGCAAAATCGAGTAATCCTCGGCGACGTCTGCAAGGCAAAACAGATTGAAATATATCATCAATGGCAAGGTACTCCCCCTCCAACTGATTGCGATGCATTCAAACTGCCACGACCAAGAAAAATCCTCCGTAAACTCACCTTATCTACTGATCAACCCCCTGAATCTATAACTTCCGTGATACTAAAAATGCCACCGGCTGAAGATTTAATCCTCGGCACTCATGGCGGGGGTATTGGAGAAACCTCTGCCGTAATTATTATACTGGCAGGATTATATCTGATTCATCGCAGCTATATCCGAAGTTATCTACCGGGAATGTTTATGTTAGCAGCCGCTATAACTGCTGCTGTGGCACCAGTTCGGACAGGTGATGGGTTATCGTGGCAATGGTGTCCAATCACTGCTGAAGGAATTGAAATAGGATTTATCTACGTGGCATATCATCTTGCCTCGGGCGAATTGCTTCTCGCAGGCTGGCTTCTTGCTACGGAGATGACATCTCGTCCGATAACCGCTTCGGCACAGGCAATATTCGGGATACTCTGCGGAGCTGCTGCGATGCTGATGCGACTTTATCTGGACTTTCCCATCCCCGCCTATGCTGCTGTGCTACTTGGAAATACCTTTACTCCTTTGCTCGATGCAGCTGTGCGTCCACGGGCACTGAAAAGAACGCCACACGAGTTCTACGAAAAAATCTAATGCACGGGAAGGTTTGTTCTTTGTAGCGAAATATACCCAATCACTGTCAATCGTTGGGCAAGTTTTCTTCAATTCGCTTTACCGAGCGGATAGGAAGATATACTATCACCGCTGCCACTGCTACCAATGGCCAGATTAATAATGTCCAAACTGGCGTAGGATACCAATTCGTCCCTGTAGAGCAAGCAAGATTTGATATATGATTTATCGGACTTATTTGAAATAACCAATCGGGCGCCGTGCCACGAACGGAAAATTCGATAAAGAAGTAATATATCACGGGCAAGACTATCACTATCAAAGATGATATGAAAACAACACCAGCCATACTAAGCCGATTTAAATGCGCCCACAACCCTAATGTCCATGCGAACATCACAATGGCTGTAAGGTACAACAAGCATCGAATCACATCGACAATCGTGGCATCGGCCAACACAGCTGCCACGATGTAAAGAGGTAAGAGAACCCCAAGCCAGATAATATATTCAACTGCTGATAAAGTCAGATACCCCCCTATCCCGACCATGCTGTGCTGAGCCAGCAAGGGCAGGAACATTACTATAAAGATCACCTGACTGACGAACATTATTTTTAGTGCAGGTAGCGTAGATAAAATTTCAGCCCGATGCGGTGGGAGGAAGAATTCTGGAAACATCCCACAAATAAGCCCAGCCAACGAGAATATTACAAACGCCACCCCCCTTGTAGACCATAGGAATTGCGTCGTTCGATGAGTAGCATGGTTCGACATAATCGTATCAATTCATACTCAAATGGGGTCTATCGTATCGTAAATCAATCCATCTACATATACCGGCTAATCTGCCGTTTTTGTGGGCAACAATCTTATCCAGATGCTTTATCTTCTCCTCCGGACTGATGCAATAATCCAGGTCGTCCACGGGGAATCTGCCGAATCTTATATCCGTCCGCTTGCTATTACCCACCTGAGCATACATCCGCAGATATGGCTCGGAAGGGTTTATTCTGCCGTTATAGTTGCGAACATCTATCGTAGTAATCTGATCAATGTAGGGCTTGTTCTTTATCAAACTCAACAGCCGAAGGCCATCACGTAAATCAGGTGAGTTCCACTTTCCCCCTGCCTCAGGTGGGGCGGATCGTACTCCATCAATCACGATGAACTTCTCCCTCTTTATCCTATTAGCAGAAATGGGCAAGACCACTGCCTCATTATCAATCAAATAAAATCTACCTGGCTCGCTTTCCGTAGCCACCAGTGCATAAGGCCGACGAAATTGAGCATAAATATCAATCGTTCCATCACGATGCTTGACAACCTTACTGATGGCTGATATCCAGGGATTATCAATGGCTATTCTATACACATCCTTGCAAAGTTCTTCATCAAGGATACTCCTGTCCTTCAAGAGTGGTTGAATCTCACTAACAACGCACCTTGCAATATCCCTCGGCAGCCAGGGAGGAACATTCATCAATCGTAGTTGCCTAACCCTTGCATCATCTTTGGCTGCGGAAATAACTCGCTTCCTCAGAAAATATCCCCCACCAACGATTATGCCAAATAAACCAATTGCAACGACAACTTTGATTATGGCCGCTGCTTTCATTCGCCGCTGCTGATTATCACCATCGATTGATTTAGACCCTTTCCCGTTCCTTCTCATGCCGATTATACCTCGCTCGCTTCCATGCAAGTGCAACGATTTGGTTGCATAATTCCTCAAACGATATGCCATCAGCAGCGGCTGCCTTGGGCAGCAATGAATGATTGGTAAAGCCTGGAATCGTATTCACTTCCAGCAAGTATGGCTTGGTATCGCTGCTGAGTATAAAATCAACTCTGCTAAAGTCCCTGCAGCCCAGGACATTGTGCGCTCTGAGAGAAACATCCTGCAAATAGCGGTAAATCTCCTCGGGAAGATTAAGGTCAAAAATGAATTCAGTTGCATCATCCTCGTATTTAGCAACCTTGTCGTAAAAGGGTCTGGCAGGGCGAATTTCAATAATCGGCAACGGCCTTTCAGCAAGGATGCCGACTGTCATCTCTCTACCAGCGACGAATTCCTCGACCATCGCCTTGCCATATTCATCAAGGAGAGTTTCGATAGCGTGGGTTCTTTCTTGCTGACTCTGAACAATGAAAACATCCACGCTTGAACCACCATTAACGGGCTTGACAACACTCGGTAAGGGTATTGGTGAAATTAACCCATTGCGATGCTCAGCAGTCATCGAACAATTCACTACTACCCACTGGGGGGTGGGCAAGCCAGCCCGCTGAAAAATCCGTTTACTGGCGTCCTTGTCCATTGCTAATCTTGAAGATCGTGGGTCGGACCCCACATAGATAAGCCCTTTTTGCTCGCAAATATCCTGAAGATGACCATCCTCACCAAACTCACCGTGCAATGCAATGAAAACTACATCAATACCATCACGGTCTAATACAGAAGTATCTTCATAAGAAATATCGCTGCTGATGACCCGATGCCCTCTCCGAGTAAGTGCCTCAGCAACGGCTTGGCCTGACATAAACGAGACATCCCGCTCCTTACTCGGGCCGCCCATCAAAACGACTACATCAAGTGAAGGAATTGATAAATCCGTCTGCTTAGACGAACTTGTATTCGAAGCCATACTTGCTGGCTTGGTCGACATTCACCAGACCTCGATTTCCAACTCAAGGTACACTTCCATTCGTTTGTAAACCGTTTCACGGATGATATTGATTAATTTCAAAATATCTGAAGCACGAGCAGATGGCTCAGTAATGATGAAATTACCATGTTTTTCCGAAACATACGCTCCACCAACTCGCTTACCCTTCAGACCTGCTTCGTCTATCAATGCCCCTGCTGACATACCACGTGGATTTTTGAAAATGCACCCAGCACTTCTACTGGCCAGCGGTTGGGTATTCTTCTTGTAAATCCAAATCTGCTTAATCTGCTTGAGTATCCGATGCGGATCATCCGGGAGCAATCTGAAGGTCGCACCGAGAATAACGGCAGATCGACTTATATTACTGCAACGATACCCGAACGCCAGATCGCCTCGTAATCGAGTAAATGTCACCCCATCGGTATCCATCAAATCTACTGATTCAACGATGCTTCCAATGTCTCCGAATGCTCCACCAGCGTTCATGCGAATTGCCCCACCAATGCTGCCTGGGATGCCGGCGAGGCATTCCATCCCGCTTCGACCCTGCCTGACGCACCGTAAGACAAGTCTGCTTAGACTTGCAGCTGCACCTGCCTTGACGCCCTCCTTGTCGAACTCCACTCGCGTAAATTGTTCGCCAGTCAGGTGA
>JAGHBS010000186.1 GCA_021160865.1 Planctomycetota bacterium
CCTCTATTCGCAGGTATGTCAAGATGATGTGAATCGACCATAATAGTCAATTTGCCATCGAAATTAATCTGGAATTGATAAACATCGTCCTTAGGTACATCGAAGAATCCGTCGAGCTGGAAACTCTCGCCCTTCTTGACGCCTGCCTTTATCAAGGCCTTGCCGCCTTGCATATCCTCGACGATATGCACCTTGCCGTCCGGAGCGATGAGCTTGATGCCTTTTTTCACCTGCCGATTTGCAGGGATTCTCTTTCCCTTTAGCCCGGCAGGGGGAATGATTGTTATCTCAATTGGTGATGATTGCACACGGACGATTCTACCGTTCCGCTCGAACAGGCCGACGGCTTGAAAATGGACATTCCCAAGGCCTATTCGGCGGGAATCAACCCGTATCGTTCCACGGGCAGCTTCGATACTGGCCAATTCACGATGATTATGGAAGAGCCCAATTCGTTTTGCACCATTGGAATCTACCGATAAGATGATTTCCTTACCGAAGACGGCCTTTTTCGGAAACTTTCGGGAAATTGCGACCTTCAAGCCATGATTGTTTACGATAATTCCACCAATCCACCTCCCCTGCGTTTCTATCAAATCTGCCTTGATGGCGACGATTCGCAACTCATGCCAGCCATCGGCAAGTTCCGTAGTATCAATTTCAAATGGCTTATCAGGTGGATTGATGTGTTTTCGCACACCGTCTATGAACAACTCATACCGACGGATTTTCATATCCTTTTGCACGATGGAGGGTGAAATTGTGATCTTGCCCTTTATTTCCTGCCCCGAACTAATGCCCCTTACCACGACCGTCGGTCTTTTCGCCCAGGGCTGACAGAGCGGATCGCCGATTATCAACAATTGATAAGGCCCTGAGACTGATTGATAAAACGCCTCTGCCAGCGAGCAACCTGATGCGTAAAAGTAATGGATGAATGCATTGGGGAACTTTGCCTGGACGGCATAGGGTTCGCTCACCGTCCCGCAGGTACCGGCAGCACCGGCACGGAGAAACTCGGTACAAGGCGTCTGGGATGAGTACGGTTCCAGATTGCCACCGTGGCTGGTCAGGTGTTCGCAGATAGCTCCGGGTAGAATCTTGCTGCCGCTCTTTGACCAGCTGAACTTGGCAGAGCCTGCTGATAAGCCCATCACGTCATTTTTGTTCCTTGGCAAGATGCCCTTGACAATCTCTGCCTTTACCCCCAGCGATTTCAATTTTTTCACTGCAGCAGCAAAGGCCCATCGTCTAACGCGCGTACGAATATCACCGTTGACCATGTAGTAGATGGTGCCGGTCGGCTCGGTGCCGTCAGCAGCTACGCTTCGACGCAGGTAATCAGTCGCTTCAGATACCGACATTCCCCTGCCGCTGGTCACTGCCAGAACGACCGATAATAAGTATCGTTGACACGGTTCGTTATCCAGACGAGATACCCCGCCTCGAGGCGTCCAGCAGGATTTGCTTGAAAACCTCACAGGTGGCAAAACGTTTATCTCTGGCGGTTTAATCCGCTCCAAAAGTTTCTTGAAATCCGCCCGCTTTCGTAGCGGCTTGAGGTCTTCGTCATATTCCGTGTGGAGTCTATTCGACCAACCTGCTTTAATTGCCTGCCGTAATGCCTTTATCGCTTCGTCAGGTCTATTTTGACGTGCCAGGCAGCAAGCGAGATTGTAGTATAAATCAGCAGCATGTTCAGGTTTGTCCTTCAGGACATCGCGCAGGAGTTTTTCTGCCTGTTGCCATTTCTTTTGACGCATTAGCAGGCGGGCGCGGGATATTATCTCCCGCTGGGCAGGTGTGAATCTTGCCGGTTCTCTCCGCCGACGAAGTATTGGGCGGAAGTACCAATTATTATGCAGATGCAAGTATCCTGCCCTTTCAGTACTTGTACGCAAGGGCTGTTTGGCAAGAACCCAGCGATAAAGATAAGTCAACGCCGTAATCGAGCCGTTTGCCGTGAGCGGCTTGGGAACTTTCTTCCCCGCAAGGTCCTTTGCAAAGTGAATCCGATAGGGAAAATCCGCAGAATACACAATGTAATCAATTTGATCTTCCAAGCCTCTTGTTTTTATCTCTGCCAAGATTGGCTTGAGGATGTATTCACGAAAGGTATTGATACTGACGGACTTGAAACTCCATCTGCCCTTGGGAGAAAGGTAGATGACATTTACTGGAGGTATCTTCCGTAAATGAATAAACTCATTTGCCACCGTCATCGATGCCCAGCTATCTTCGTTGACAACCACGACGACATTCTCTGCCCCTCCACCTGCAAGGAGATTCTGCCCTGCTGGAAATACCAAAAATAAAATAACCGCTGTAATTGCACACTTCTTTACCAATAAAACAGACTTCATCTTCTACTCCTCGAACTAATTCTTCGAACCCCTGGATAGCATCTTCTTTGCCTCTGTCGATAGGGGCGATTCGGGATAATTCTTTATAAGTCGATTGAGCGTTTTGCGGTACTGTTCATCCTTGCCGATGGCTTTGTACGCCTGCGCCTCAAGCAGGAGCAAGTCCGGGGCATAATTGCTTCGTGGATTTACCCTAACAAGTTGTTCTGCCTGGGTGATGGCGTCTTTATACTGTTTCCGCCTCATCGCCAATCTTACACGCATCAATGTGGAATATCCTTCCAATTTATCGATAGGAAACTCATTTTCCCATTGGTCAATCATCTTGATAGCGTCATCGTAAAGTCGTCGCCTGATGTAATCTTCTGCGTGTCGGATGAGGTCGCCTCTTCGTGCAGCTCGTCTTTCCGGGCTTAGCCCCTTGCAACTTTGCGACGGTCCTGCTTGTTGGTACGCCTGGAGCGCCTTTTTGTAATTCCCCCTGTACCGCCAGACATCCCCGATACCAATCTTTGCATCGCGAATCGCCTCATTCGTCGTCAAAGCGGAATATTTGTGAACTGCCTGAGAGAAAATCTTCATTGCAAGGGTATCATTACCGCTTTGAAGGGCGTATCTGCCCGCTTTTGACATCATCGCTGCTGATATAGCAGGCGAACTACTCATCTTTGCTGCCCGCAATAATGCCTCGATGGCTTTGCGGGAATTATTCATCCTCTCAACAAGCACATCGGCGTAGATATCCATTGCCTCTCGAAGTGCCTGGACAGGTGCATCCTTCTTGCTGATCAGTGCATCGCCGGCACGGACGATGGCATCAAACAAGCCCGTCCGCTTGAACAAAACAATCGCATTTGCAATATCCACCGCTGAGGCTGGGGTAAAATCATATTTAGCAACGAGACGGGCATATAAACCTAAAGGCTCTATTCGATTTTCCGTTATCCTATCCCACGGGCGGGCTACCTGAACGACATTTGTTCGAGAAAACTTACTCGCTCCAATCGTTACTACCAATCTGACCTTTTTGGCTCCATCAGATAAATAAACATGCTCACATTTGACAGGCTTGGCAGCAGAGGTGGTAATAGATAATTTTTGCCCATCACCGAAATCCCACTCATACCTGCACTTACCAGCAAAGCGTCCGCTCAATCCAGCCACAAACTCGTATCGTTGAAGATACCGATTAGCCAGGAAGGTCTCACCGGCGTGATGATAAATGAAATCAGCAGTCAATGCTTTGCCATATTGTTCGATAAACCCTGGAGTTTCTCGAACGATTGGTGCCAAGGCAGCAGGTGGAATTTTCCAGATTCGCCTCACCCCAGGTGGCCGCCAGGCTGCCACAATAATCGGATCGCCCCGTGTAGAAACGTGATATACTTTCAATTCATGCAAGCCCTTCTTCAAATGGATACGTCCTATCTTTACTGCCCTTGGCCAGGCACGATGATGTCCGCCGTTGCGCACCACCACCTTGCCATCAACCAGCAGGAACGATGCATCTCTACTGGTAGTAGAAAAAAGATAATCCCCATCACGAGGGCAAAGGAGTGCACCTGTAAATATTGAGCATATCCGATTTTGAGGCCCGAACGGGTTATGCCCGATGAAAATATCCCCCCTAAAATCCCTGCCGAGAAAGACATTTGCTCGCCGAAATACGCCAAGCACCTGGCGGAAATTTGCAATTCCTCCACCCGGATACGCCCAGGTTTCCATCAGCACGCCCCTTTGAATTTTTAATATCTGTTTTGGTTTATCTGCCTGAGCGTTTCCAAAATAGACGAAATACTTTTTCA
>JAGHBS010000143.1 GCA_021160865.1 Planctomycetota bacterium
AAGCCTTTGGACGTCGGCTCTTGATGCCACGATATAACTTCGTCAGAAACTCAGGGCTTAGCATAACAATTCCTCTAACAAATCAAAAATAAACTTATATACCTGCCTTACTCACGCTGCTAACTTCTTCTTCCGCCGTCGGCGGCGTAGCCAAAATCCGCTAGCACTGATTACAAGCACAATAAATACCGGTGGGGACAAGGCTACAATAATGTTCTTCCAACCTTCCCCAAACCGCTGCCAGGCACGAGAATAGACCATCCACCAGCCAGTTGTAGGAACATAATCAGCACCACTCAGAGCTTTAGGATTAGCCCGCCAGATCTCGTATAATTGCCGGGCCGTAACAACTTTGACATTTGGGTCAGCAACGAAGCCGGCAACAAGTTCATCGAGTGCGTTTTCGACACGTCTATTAGGTTTGCCGAAACGCGAAAAACTGAAACTATGCATCATAATCACCGCCGTTCGCACATCGTGAGCCTGCAGGTCAGCAATAACCTTGCGAATCTCCTGCAGCGAACTGGATTCGATGTCAAGAAAACGCATAGACCGCAAACTGCCTACACTGGCCTGGATATAGCACGTTACCGGGATACACAACACGCCGTCACTGACGACCGGAGCGTTCATAGTAAGATTGAGCTTTGATAAAGGACAGTAACGTGCAGCCATATTATAAGAAAACTCCAATGGGATATTCGTCACCTTACACGCCTTGACAGTATCCAGATTGGCTACGTAACCACCTGCCCGATGAGCAATTGCTCGAACACCTGTCCACTTTTTGATAGTCTCTAAGCCCCATTTGAGTATTCTTACTTGGGTATCCAGATCGGCTTGAGACATTCCCCATACACCAAACATAGGTTTGGGATGCGTGTGGAGTTCAAGGTCGTGTCCGCGTTCGTTAATGGTGCGGCATACCTTGGCAATAGCGTCCTCCCCACTTTTCGGTATTTCGTAAACATTCACGAAAAAAGTTGCTTTGACACCATGGCGGTCAAATATGTCCATCATCCGACCGATACCATGATCTTCCTGTTCATCGGGAATCTTCCCCCAGATATCTCTGTCCGGATTACCATTGGAGCGTGACTCAACGTCAACAGTGAACATTACGTAGATTGGTTCGGTCGCTGCTGAACAAGTAGATGCTAATAAAACCAGTATTATAACCGTAAATAACAGATTTGTTTTATGGTAACCAGCCATGTCTGAAATCCTCTATAAATTCCGACAAATCAAGTCTACTTTCACTGGCCAGGTTTCCCTCGCCATTGCTAAGGATTGTTCAAAACGTTCCTTGGAACTAACAGCCAAGGCTAACTCAATAGCCTCAATGAAACCATCAGCTGTATCTGCAACATAAACACACGTTTTCTTCAACAAGCTGATCTCAGGTAATGGGGTAGAAACTACAGGCAGACCAGCAGCAAGATATTCACGAAGCTTGATAGGAATACCGGCCTTTGTAATGTCATTAATTTTGAACGGTACGAGTCCTACATCAAATTGCTTACAATAAGCGGGTAATTCCTCGTATCTTTTCCGCCCAAGGAAGTGCATGTTAGGCAGGTTTTGGTAAGGTGATAAGTCGATAGTAGAATCACCAAGTAGTACGATATGCCAATCAGGCCGACGGCGTGCAACATCAGCAAGCAACTCCAGATCTACCCATTCGCGGATCAACCCGAAAAACCCCAAGATTGGCTGCGGGATATCAGCAATGTCCTCGGGAATTGCTAAATCGTTCGACAGCGCTTTGGCAAAGTGCTCATAATCGACGCCGTGTCTAACGAGAATGGTATTCGGATTGAATTGTTGCTTCATTTCCTTAAGTGCCATTGATGAAGCAATGACCAAATCGGCACGGCGACAGAGTTCCTCTTCATCCTGCAAAACCTGCTGTTTGTTGTATCCTGCAAATGACGAGAAATCGTCGACGCAATAATAAACAACCTTCTCGGCATCAAAGTCATCGAGCAAATAGGCTATATCAGGTGCAAAAGTCCACACCTGAAGCGGACCTTGTTGTAAACGAACAAGGGCGCGATTAATCTGTCGGATTAATATCGTGCGATTAATACGCTTAGCCCAAGGATATGAAGGCAGCGGCACAACCAATGGGGTTAGTACATACAGATTTTTTCTCGGATTCGTGAGTCCTTTGAGAACCTGACTAATCTTCCTTGCTATATACAAAAGGTCGGAAGAGCTGGCAGTCGGTGCACGCGAAGCGTGATAGTTAATCCACAACACGATATTATGCCGGGACAGTAAGTGCATTATATGATGCTTACTGGTCGGAGGAGCATCATATCCGCTGGCAAAACACACGATGGTTCGACCCTCTAACATCTCGTTATTCTACCTTATGCCCCGCTCGTTTCCGAGGTGGGTATCGACCTGAGCTCGCATCCGTTCCCCACGACGTACCATTCCACGCCACCGTATAGTTATAATTATTAGGCTACCGATAATAACGCCTATAACGTTCAACATTGCATCTGTTAGTGAGCCTGTTCGTCCGGGTATGGCTATCTGGACAAACTCCAGCGTCATACCAAAAATGCAACAACTCAACGACAATAACACCATCCCCGTCAGGTGGACATTAAGCGATGGACATAATGCCAAGAATGCTAATATCACAAGGGCTATGTATGCCGGGACGTGCAGCATGTTTTGTAAACCGGGAGAAATAGCAGTATCCCAACCGCCTACCAGATTAGTCCCTGAGGGTAGCAGACTTACTCCTATCAACAATACGGTATAAACACCAGCAATCGGACGAACAATTTTTACAAGCATTGGTTTCATCGTAATGCTTTGTCTCCGTCAGGGATGATACCAGCATTTTGGAATGCTTCGCTGTTCCCAACCAAGGTTGGTGTATCTTGAACAAGACGTTGACATAGCGAGACAAGCGGCTGCATTTGCACTGACCAGCGATACTTTCGCTCAACGGTCTGCCGTGCTGTTCTGCCAAGCTGAGTCCGCAATGACTCGTTTGAAAGCAAATGCGTAATATGTTCACACCACTCATCAGGTGTGTCAGCCTGTAAGACATCACTTCCTCTCTGTATCTCCAATCCTTCAAGGGCAGCAGGTGAAGCCACAATCGCCTTGCCCATAGCCATCGCCTCTAATATCTTGTTTTGAATACCTCTGGCAATTTTTAACGGAGCAATAACAATACTTGCAGCAGCAAGATAAGGTCTAACGTCTGGAACAAAACCCGTAACAGTTACTCCCGGAACTTGCGATAGTTGCCTTACAGCCTTTACAGGATTTCGCCCCACTATCGTAAAGGTCAGATTCGGTTCACGGCGTTTTAATTCAGGCCAAACATTACCAACAAACCAACAAACACCCTCGACATTAGGTCTATAGTCCATCGTTCCAGTAAAGACCAGATTGGGAGATTCTATATCTATGGGAGCAACGATATCCGGCTGGAAAAAGTCAACATCCACTCCGTTAGCAATGACCTTTACCTTTCCATCACTCAAACCTAACGCATCAACCTCATCCTGACTTACAAGCAGTACCGCATCATATTTGGCAACAGCACTCGTTTCTATACGATGAACAGCATTTGACTCTCTTTGATATAACCAACTCAATGGCCATTTCGATGAATGCGCATAACTTGACCATTTTGCACTGTCGACATCCACCAAATCAATGATACGAGCAATAGCAGGTACTTCGAGACCATAGGGCATCATGCTGGAAGAATAACACATAACCATGTCAAACTGCCGCTGGCGGGTTTCAGAAATTATCATCTTACGAAATCGTCGGCTGAAGAAATATCCTTCAGTAGCACTTTTTCCGATTAATTGGTAAAAACCAGCCCGTAATAATTTTGCTGTATTACTTACCGAAACAATAAAAACATCCTGACAGAAATTCTTCAATTCATTAGCGGCTATTACATCTTCACGATTGTGTGCCAACGCAGCCACTGTGACACGAAAGTATTTTGACAAAGCCTTAATCTCGTGAAACGCGCGCACTCGCTCACCCTTGTTAGGCGGAAAAGGAACACGATGCGCTATAAATAACAGTTGCTTCACAATACCCTCACCTTCACGAATTTCTAAATAGGCGGGGCGGGATTCGAACCACGCGACCTTCCGGGTGTATTTCCGGACGCTCTTCCACCTGAGCTACCCGCCTATAGCCTCTACACCATCTATTACGGTATCCACTTTGTAATCCGCGCTCCTAATGTACGAGTAAACGATAATGGCAGCCTGCGCCAAATGCGCCCTACCATAGCAAACTTCCTATTGGATGGACTTAGATTAGGCAACTTCTTTGCTCTGCATAACATCACCTGATAATGTAACGGTGTAGGTTCAAAGCCATGATGCCGTTTAAACGCATACGGGCCTGGATTGTCCCGCCGAGTACGATTAAAGTCAAACCATTTTATACCTCGTTCTACTGCGTATTCCATAAGTTTTAAATACATCACATTGTTGGCGTTTTTATCCATACCTCTTTCATTGCTGCCGGAGAAATAAGGAACTATTTCATCACGAAAAATAAAACTTACTACTCCTGCAACAGGCCCCTTATTGTCCTCCACTACCAAAACTACACAATCATCCTTATACATTTCTTGCAGTGCTATCCAAAACTGTTTACTATAATTAGGTGATCCCAATCGCCGCATTGTAGATACATAAAGATCGTAAACTGCTTCAAGTAAATCCGTTCCTATATGCACACTAAGAACTTTGAGGCCCTTTCGTGCCGCTGCCCTGGTCTTTCTCGGTAACCAGGGTAATACCTCATCAGGATGCTCCGGTAACCTTTTACGAAATGTATCATACCGTCTAATTTCCGGCAGATTCAGAACATTTGCCTCACGATGACGAAGCTCAAGATACTCCACGTCAATCTTATTGCATATTTCTTTCGCGGCTGACAGGAGCGCTTTTGCTACATTATCAGAATCTGACAATATACCTCCATATGTAGCATACGGAATAGATATCAATACATTTCCTACAAATATACTCTTCACTAAGAATAATGGCAATATGCCTATCAATTGCTGATCAGCCCACGCTGTTAGATGAAGAGGATAGTGCTTATACGCTTTTTGTACCGCCTCACTCCACGCTAATAAATGAAACACTGTGCCATGGGGATGATTATAGATATACTCATCCCATAACTGCTTATGTGAGCCGCAAAGAAACTTTATTTCACACTCATGATTTGATTCAATTTCGCAAAAATCAACTTCGAACACTTTATCCAATTCACTGATGTTCATTCCACCAATCACTATGCATATCGATACAAATAATTCGGAATATAATACTTTCGATAAGTTAGCACAATTCCTGCGACTTTAACATTTGCTGCACGAAGAAGACGAATTGCCCTGGCGACTGATTCACGCTTTGTCTTATTCATACGTACTACCAGAAGTGCCTCACCCACGGCTTTACCCAAAATCCCTGCATCCGAAGCGACATTCATCGGTGGGGTATCAAATATAATAAAATCATACTCGCGCCTAAGCTGCATAATAACATCCTCTAACTCGGGTCTTTCCATAAGTTCCCCTGCTACTGCAAAATCGCTCTCACCTGCGGTAATGAAAAACAAGTTTGGATAGCAACCTGGATAAACAATTTCGGGTAAGCTAACAGACCCTCGTAGCAACTCTGCCATGCCAGGTGAAGAGGGTAATCCGAGCAAACCCGCCATCGATCCCCTTCGTAAATCAAAATCAACTACAATGACACGGCTTTCAGGTCTTTCAGCCAGCGTGAGGCCAAGATTCAAACATGTAACAGTTTTACCTTCTTTGGCATCAGCTGAAGTAACGATACAGCAAATCTTATTATCACGATGTTGCGACAATAAACTAGTTCGTAAAGAACGGTATTCTTCCGCAATTGCCCCACCTTTATTATGATAAACTACTAAAACTTCCGAATAATGATGATCAGACTTTGTGCCATCTAAATTACCTTTGCGTACACTTGCTGGTGCTGATACAGATGGCTCTGCACCATGATGATTCTGTCGGTCGACAATCTTATCACCATGTTCGGATTGATGCTTTTTCATTGCGTCCCATACATTAGCCATAATTCACTTCACCTCATTCTGCAAAATCCATACGATCATTTAATTCATAAGAAACGGGAGATGACTTTATCTGCCAACATGTCATATCTTTAATCACTTCAGCTATAATCGCCCTATCAATAATATGAACACCTTTGGCGTAGCCGACTAACAAAGCATTATCGCATAATATATTTATCGACCGCGGAATACCATCAGTAGCTGCACGTACTTCTGCCTTAGCAGCAGGAGTAAACGAAGCCAAACAACCTTCATCAGCAGCAACTCTAATCCTATGATCAATATACTTTTCTACATCTTCAGGAGAAAGTCGACCAAGGTGATAACTCAAAACAATCCGCTGCCTTAATGGTTCCCACCGTGGATTTTGCAATTTTTGACGCAACTCTGGTTGACCAATAAGAACTATTTGAATAAGCCTATGTCCTTCTATCTCCCAATTCCACAGTAATCTAATTTCCTCCAAGGATGCGGGCGTCAAACCTTGTGCCTCATCCAGCACTAACGCAACAAGGCGATTACGGTGATGTAAACGAATTAGATACTGCTCCAGCTGCTCCAATATAGTAATTTTATCCGCAGTGGACGACACATTAATACCTATTCGCGAAGATATCGCCTTAATCAATTGCTTACCTGACTGTGGAGGATTTTGAATATGAACTGTCAAACAAGACGAACCAAGGCGAGATTGTAATACATTACCAAGAAACGTTTTTCCTGCACCCACTTCGCCCGTGATAAGCACCATACCCTTTCGCTGCTGAATAGTATATATCATATTAGCTAAGGCCTCGGCATGAATCTCACTCTCGTAGAAAAACCTCTCATCGCATGAAAGGGCAAATGGAAATTCCTTAAACTTGTAGAAATCCAAATACATGGCTTCATCTCTTTAATAATAAATTAGATAGTGCTGGCAAAATTGTTTCCGCAACTCTGTGATATATAAATCCTATTGGCGATGCTTTCCAACTTGCATAGTATTGTGGATATCTCAACCACAATATAATGTTCATAGCCGCAGCGGCCAGGCACATCAATACAAGTAAAGTAATAATGGGCCCTACAACCCATTTCTTTATACGATTCATAATTCGCTGCCGATGAGTAATAATTTCACTTATAACACCATGAACTGGAACATTAAATTGTTCAATTGCTTCATCTGTTGTAGATATAGTTCTGTCCAATGCATTAGCTGCAAATACCAATCCACCACCAAAAACCAATCCGCCAATAATGGCGAATCCTAAAACCATCCAAAGAGAAGGAAAGGATGGGCGAATCTGTTTTTGGGCAAGTTGCACAGCATTTAAATGAGTCCTGCGTTTTGCAGCCTCCGCTGCTAAGGCTATTTGTACCTCTGATAGGCGCTTCTGCCAATATTCCAATTCCCTACGGTCCTTATCAATCTTTTCTAAAATTTGATCATATTCCTGTCTCACAGGAGCAAAATTAACCATCAATTGCTCTAAACTTTTTCTTCTTTTCAAAAGACGCTCTTTTTCTCTTTCAATTGCCTCTAATTCAGAAATCGCTGCTGAAATATCTGCCATTATCATCTGAACTGCTAATTGACGACTCAATGGTGTATCGGTTAATCTAAATGTCTTCCGAGCAACTACCCATTCAGGCATCTTCTTTATCCGTTCCTTCAATTCTGCAATTTTCGACTTAAGCGTTTTAACCGTAGGATGGTTATCGGTCATATGGTTAATTGTTATTGCCATGCTCAATTGTTCTTCGAACTGACGTAGCTGATCCTCCAAGCGTTTCCTCTCAGGATTAGGTTCCTGAACATACTCAACGGGTAATGTTGTAGTTTGAGGACTTATTGTTTCTTGCGTCGTAGGTTGTGATGTACTGTTCGTGAAGACCGGCTGAGTGGTTGCACCAACACCCATTGCCGACAGTTGGCTCTTAAGTCGTGCAACCTTCATTCTACTCGACTTTTCCTGTTTTTCAAGAACACTAATGTTATCGTCAATTCTTTGAATCCGTTCATAAAGAGCACCTGGGCTTTCTGGCAACATTCCTGCGTGCTTAGTCTCAAAAGCAATCTTTTTCTGTAATGCTTCCTTTAAACGCAACTCACTTTTACTGACTTGTTCCAAAAGGAACTCTCTACTATTCATTAACCGCTGAACAATTTGCTCGCTAACCTTGTTAATATAGTTCCTGACCAGCGCATTGGGTATTTCCTGCGCAAGTCTGGGGTCGCTATGTGTAGCACTTACCGAGATAAGGTCCAGGTTTCTGGAACGAACCTTCCATTTAATCTTAATATTATCCATTAATTTGCGAACTATATCTTGCTTTGTCATTTCTCCTGCAATTGTAAGATTACCTTGCGAATCGCGTGGCAATCCTCGCAGGAGTCCTAATTCTTCAGCCACTTGTTCGACAGCATGTCGTCCTGCTAATTCATGCTGAAGCGTTAGCTTAATTGTTTCAAAAGATTCGCCCTCCCTTTCAAGAATGTGTCCAGCCGCAATATCGGTGCGCCGTTCGAATATAGCCGTACCAGTATATCTTACAGGAATATATCGTGCCACTAACATTGTTATAATTGCAAATAGTGCTGCACCTAAAAGGAATAATCTCTTGCGACGGTAAACTATCCGCAATATATCCCGTGGCGTCTTATCTTGTAATATTTTTGTCATTTCAAATCTTATATCCCCACATCTCACTTTGCCGATGTTGCGCTCTCAATGGAAGCCGGTACACGTACCGCTTCAAGCACTGGCCTTACAGGGAATAAAATATTCTGTAGCGCCAATCCAACCGCTGCAAATGGGTTTGGCGGGACATAAATCACATCGTTAGGCATCAGCAGAATATTATTAGACATATCTCCACTTCTAATCATTGCCAGCAAGTTCACTGTCATCTTACAGGGTTCGTTACCTTTCAGAGCACGATGTATGCCAGTAATCTTGTATTCCTTAGATGGTTGACTGGTAACATAGCCGCCCTCTGTAGGTTTGCTACCCCGAATAACCATAATCCGCTCAGGCCAGGCAAGATTAGTAGGTTGTGCCTTAGCAAGGGCATCTAAGAGAGTATCGTGCCCTGTCCATGAGAAAGGCCCCGGACGACTCACCTGCCCGAATACGTAAAATCTTTGTGAGTTAAAGCCTATCACTTCCACCGTTGCATCTACTTTTTCGTAATACTTACGTGCAATATCTTCGATTGCCCACTCGATCTGTCGGG
The DNA here is from genome assembly GCA_021160865.1 of Planctomycetota bacterium. Taxonomy (GTDB): domain Bacteria; phylum Planctomycetota; class Phycisphaerae; order SM23-33; family SM23-33; genus JAGHBS01. Next base: position 9,349 of record JAGHBS010000143.1, read on the forward strand.
GAGTCTTTCCTGCTACAAATATCTCACCCAGGAGGGGTAAGTTAATCTTTCCATCCGGACGTACTTGTTGTTGAATCCCACGAATCTCAGATATGTGAATTGAATTAATCCTGATCACATCAGGTGGATAAACACGATATTCCACACCGGCTACAGGTCGGCGAGGCTGCTGTAAAAACGCTTTTACCTCCTTAGGATTATAACAACCACAAGTAAAGAATATACTTATGAGCAGTAGAAACGCTATTAATAAAGCCTTCCTTTCGATCATCCCAAACCTTTCCTGCTATTAGAACCACCCATATTTCGACCGTGCATAACATATTATATCATAAATTCTTTCACACAACATCACTTCTTCCCGATTAAAGTTCCAAGTGCTTTGTATAAATTTTAGTTCCTCATTATCAAGTAAATTACTCATAAACTACTGCTATGACGGTGTCTTCTTACTTTGTCATAATCTATTTTTCATCTTTACCATCGCTATCCAAAGAATTCTGATGCACCAAACTCCTGTACAAGTAGTACAATTTTGTTATACGTAAACGGAGTAGTAAATCAGCCTTAAAGGGATTCGCGCTTTCTCAAACAATTATTGGAAGACAACTATGTAGGAGATGTATTTGCATCAACAATAGACATATCACTTTGATGCATGGTTATATTTCATCATTCCCTCCTCGCGCTCTGGCAATAACGGCAGCCAAATCCGCAAATCTCAATATAATTACATTTTCTATCTGCCTTCTACAAGAAAATGCTAATCCTATTGAGAAATAGCCTCGCTTTTCTTATTTATCGCGGCTTCGCTTGTGAACGTACACAGTAAGATTAACGATACCCAAGAGAATGCACAGCATCGTCAAGGGTTCAGGCACGCAAGCCAGTTTGAAACCCCAGCTAAATCCCTCGTGGACATATACCCAGTGACCATCATTATCAACATCTACTATGGTACCGTCTTGATTGAAATAATCATCCCACCAAACTGCGTATGTCTCGAATTTGGCATACTTCGAGCTACCTGGAGTGGGGCAGAAAAACCCTGGTTTATCATAGAAATAGTCATAGGAGCCACCTGAGACGTAATCAGTTTGCCATCGGGGTGGGTCCTCATCTTCATCTTGATACGGGTAAAATGGGCCATACATTACCTGATTGTGAGGCGGATCAGGTAGATTACCCATTTCTACCAACAATGCGCGATCATCGATAAGAAATTCCTGTTTGCCTCGGAAATTCGTATCAATTGCTTGAATCCATAAAATATCTTGGATGAGGGAAGTAGCATCCGGGACAAAATCTACTTCAATCTCGGCACCCAACAAACCAGGGCAATCGTTATATGCCCTGTAGTACTTCACATCGAACTTACCCTTGATATTTTCATTTCCACCCACATAGCAGAAATGCCACTCCTCGCCCGGATATTTTTTCCCAAGAATTTGCTTAAACCACTCTGTCGGTTGGCTAATCAGGCTTACGTTGGTTGGTACGAGCGTGGAAGAGCAAATGTTGCCAGGATGCACCGGGCATTTCTTACGAGCCTCGGCGGGTTTTCCTGCAATATTCCCTGTCAAAGCGATATTAGCAAAAGCTCGTCCGCCCAAAAGCGTTAAAAAACACCCAACGATAGCAACCGTCAAGCGGGCTTGTGCTATTCTCTTCACCCTTACGTCCTTTACTATTAGAGGATTGTTCACTTCTCGCTTCCTGAACGCTTTTGCTACCATCCTTCCAAATAGAATTGATCCCTTCATCCCCTGCTCTTTCGCAAAATCCAAACTTCGTTGAAATCCCAAAGGATTTTCTACTTTCGGCGCATAATCACGCCGATTACACCGATTGTCAGCAAAGCAATTGTCGCCGGTTCGGGAATTGGTATTAGCACTTCCATCATATCAGCGCTTGCTCCGCCGTCGATTACACTCGATAGTCCATAACCATATTTGACAGCATCAGTTTCGACGTAAAACCATTGAGAAGTTTCACCCGGAAGGAGGAGTTTTTCTATCGTTTCCCCAGAAGTATCAATTGCCTCAAACGCGAAGGCCAATTGAGATTCGATACTCGATCTTGATAATTCAAGGATATCCCCTTGAACGAACGTCGCATTGCCACCGAAGTGCAAGATGCCTGAATCGGTAACATTGCAGATTTCCGTACCATATCCACCTATGTTTCCCAATCGAACACAGCTTGAACTATTATTCTCAACTTTATATGCGAAAAGTAGATGTCCGTCATCATGTCGCCACGCCTGGGAATACATTATAACGTCCATCGTTCCCATCCCGGGCGTACCTGTATGCGAGGCTACAAGCGTCCATTCGTCAGGCATGGCTGTTTCTGTGAATATATTAAACTTATCTCCTGCAAGGCTAAGTTCCTCATCGGGATGGGCTCGATATTCCCCTGCTGGTAAATCAGCCTCAGGTGAGACGAGCGGATTACCCCGAACTGTAGTAGCTGATACAAGCGAGATCACACT
>JAGHBS010000236.1 GCA_021160865.1 Planctomycetota bacterium
AAACGGGTGTTCGTGAATTGTCATTATTGTGGCTATTCGCCTCCTGGGGGGGTGATTCCACAGAGTGGTATATGTCCAAAGTGCGGTAGAAGCAGCTGGGATAGGTTTGCTCTACCTGAACCATTAGTTCCCAAGCACATGAAGTAAAGTTTTGCGTTTCTTGGTCGGAATTATAGCAGGTTTGCAAACTCAACATTCTAATTGATTTTTCGAAAGAGGAAATTATTCCCTTTGTTTGTACTTTTTCTCTAAAATACCTTTGAAGTCTTTTGGAGATCACATCATGGATAGGATATTAATCGTTTATTACTCGCGCACCGGCACGACGCGGATGGTGGCCGAGAAATTAGCCAAACTACTTGAGGCAGATATTGAAGAAATCCGCGAACGAAAAGAACGTGCAGGGGCATTGGGGTTCTTTATCGGGATAAAGGATAGCATTCTCGACAAGCCTGCTGAACTTATCAGTACACATGCCGTTGAGGATAAGGATATCGTAATCATCGGTATGCCGGTCTGGGCAGATGCACCTCCCCCGGCGGTTCGTGCGTTCGTCAAGCAATATGACCTTACTGGTAAGAAGATATTTGCGTTCTGTACGCATCGAGGTAGTGTGGAGAAAAGACCTTCGCGAAACTTTCCAAAATGTTGCCTGAGAAAATCATCCAAACCCTGGCGCTAAAATCTCCCCAGAGAGACCCTGAACTTGAGGAGAAACTGAAACAGTGGGCTGAGCAAATCCACCCCTCGTCAGAATAATTCGTTCCATACCTTTTCGTGATTAATTTGTCGGAAAGTGAGCGTTTTTTTATTTTTTAAATCACGGATAGATTTTCGCGTATTTTCTGGGCAAGTTGCTCGATTTCGCCTTCGCTGTAGCTACCTGCAGGCCAATTGAAGTGGAACTCATCGCCAGCTCTGCGAGGGATGATATGAAAATGTACGTGTGGAATGACCTGATGGGCAACCCTGCCGTTATTTTGAAGGATGTTTACCCCTTCGCAATTGGTGGCTGATTTCACCGCCTTTACCAGAGTTGGGAGATGTTTCAGGACTGCACCAGCCAGCTCGGGAGGCATCTCGTCAACGGTTACGTAATGGTCCTTGGGGATAAGCAAGGTATGCCCCTTGGCAAGCGGTCCTATGTCGAGAAATGCAATGGCTGAATCGTCCTCAAGAATCTTGCTACAGGGAATTTCACCAGCAGCTATCTTGCAAAAGATGCAATCTTTATCTTTCATGACCTCACCCTCAAAATTTTAGAATAATGCGCCAATTTGCAAGGGGTTGATAAATGAACCTGGCTTGATTATTTCTTCTTTTCCTCGGTTGTCTTGCTTGCTGTGGTTTTTTCTTCGATTAGTTGCAAGAGCACTTGCTGACCTGAATCGCCGATTCGACGCTCTGGTAAATGGATGATGCGAGTATATCCACCTTCGCGATCGGCATAGCGGGGGGCGACCTCATTGAATAGTTTTTGCACGACGGTCATATCGGAAAGTTCATCAGGGTTATCCTTGTCAACCATAGCACGGTCTCCAAGAAGGGCGATAACCTGCCTGCGTGCGTGAAGCGTACCCTTCTTTGCAAGGGTAATCAACTTTTCCACGAAGGGGCGGACTTCCTTTGCTTTTGCAGGGGTAGTTCGAATCGCCCCATGCTCTATCAACGAAGCCGCCATATTGCGACGCAATGCTTTGCGATGAGCACTCGTACGGGAAAGTTGCCTTCCTTTAACGCGATGACGCATCGTTTACTTACTCCCTCAACCAACTTACCAAACCAATCTCAAAAACAGTTTGGTAAAAATTATCTACCCTATGATTCTTCTTGCTCCTCTTGTTCTTCAAGCGGTGGTGGAACTTCCATACCGAGCGATAAGCCCATATCCGCTAACTTGCGCTTGACCTCTCTCAGCGAGGTCTTGCCAAAAGATCGCACCTTCAACAAATCTGCCTCGGTCTTGCTAACTAATTTACGGACAGTGTCAATCTTGGCACTTTCAAGACAATTGGTTGCACGAACAGACAATTCAAGGTCACGTATATTCATATCGAGTTTCTTTTGCAACTCGATATCGGACTCAATATCTGGAATTGCCCTTCCTGCATCGAGGATGGTTTCACCAACCTCAAAGTACTGGATGAATGGGTTGAGGTGCTTGCGCATAATTTTAGCAGCCTCTACCATCGCCATCTCAGGTGTTATGGTACCGTTGGTCCAGATTTCCAGGATAAGCCGATCGTAGTTAGTCCGCTGACCGACACGGGTATCCTCAGTGGTGTACCTGACGCGAGTAACGGGTGAGAATGAGGCATCAAGATATATCCATCCGAATTCCGGTTCCTTGTCAGCCTCTCTGAGTTCCTCAGCTGGGATGAACCCTCTGCCAGTCTGCACCAACATTTCCATGTCGAACTCAACATTGTCGGTAAGCGTTGCTAATACTAAGTCGCGATTGATTATCTCAATAGCAGGATCGGCTTCTATCATATCAGCCGTTATCGGACCGGCAACGGCACCATGTACCCGCATGGTCTTAGGTTCAGGTGAGTGAGACTTTACCACCAGAGCCTTTACATTGAGAATGATGTCGGGAACATCTTCCAGGACACCATCGAGCGAAGTGAACTCGTGCTCAGCATTAGCAATTTTTACCTTGGTAACGGCGGCACCTTCCAATGAAGACAATAATATCCTTCGCAGGGAGTTTCCCACCGTTGTTCCAAACCCTCGCTCGAAGGGTTCTACGATAAATCTACCATATGTCGGTGTTGAAACTTCTGAATCTGATACAACTCGTGTCGGTAATTCCAGGCCTCGCCATCTTGCTCGCATCGAGTTTGGCCTCCGAAATAGGGTTCAATAATTCATTTCATACAACAAGTTTGTCCTTACCTGCTACAGAATTCGACTATCAGGTTTTCTTCTACCGGAATAGTTACATCATCACGACTTGGCATAGCCACTACTGTGCCTTCAAGTTTGGCTGTATCAAGTTTTAGCCAGTTCTGAACACTTGGTTCACCAATTTCTTCAAGTCGTTGGCGGATTAGTTTTTGAGATTTTTCGGAGGGTTTGACGGAGATTTTATCCCCAACTTTCACCAACATTGAAGGCGAACTGGCCTTCCTGCCATTGACGTAAATATGTCCGTGTGTAATGGTTTGTCTTGCTGCTGCTCGAGATGGAGCGAATCCAAGTTTATATACCACGTTATCGAGGCGTCGTTCCAGCAATCGCAGGAGCGCGACGCCGGTATTGGTCTTTTCCCTTTCAGCCATTTTGAAGTACCTGCGGAATTGACGCTCGAATATTCCGTAAAACCGCTTGACCTTTTGCTTCTCACGAAGTCT
>JAGHBS010000227.1 GCA_021160865.1 Planctomycetota bacterium
GGGTTTGGCTGTTCGCCAATTAAAGCGGCACGCGAGCTGGGTTCAGACCGGCGTGAGCCAGGTCGGTCCCTATCTGCCGTGGGCGCAGGAATCTTGAGGGGATCCTTCCTTAGTACGAGAGGACTGGGAAGGACCGACCTCTGGTGTACCAGTTGTCGCGCTAGCGGCACGGCTGGGTAGCTATGTCGGGAAAGGATAACCGCTGAAGGCATCTAAGCGGGAAGCCCACCCCAAGATTAGGATTCCATGTCGTCTTCGGACGACGAGAGCCCCCTGGAAGACTACCAGGTTGATAGGCCGGAGGTGTAAGGTCAGAAATGGCCTTAGCTAACCGGTACTAACGGGCGATCGCTTGATCACATTTATCGCATTCGGCAAAACCGCGATAATTACCTATGACGGGTGAATCTCGGCTACCTCTATGTGTGAAATCATCATAATGAAAAATTCAGTCTCGGTAAATCGAAAGATTTACCGAGGCAGTGGCGGTGTCCATACGTTGCGGGAAACACCCGTTCCCATCCCGAACACGGTAGTTAAGCCGCAACGGCCGATGATACTGCGAAAGCGGGAAAGTAGGTGAACGCCGCCTTTTATGCAGGCCGTTGGGGAAACAGACCCGACGGCCTGCTCTTTTTATCAATAAACAACAAACCTTTCCTTGAATATTTCGATTTTCGGTGAAAAAATAAAATGGTAAATACATTACTGGTTTTGGTCTTCGTACCGTCAGAAGTAGGAGAATGCCGATGTCCAATGGGTCAGTTCTTACACGTGAGGAATTGGCTAACAGGTTCAGGGAAGTAGGTTTGGAACAGGGCGATAGCGTGGTAACTCATAGTTCATTCCGAAGCCTCAAGCCAATAGAAGGTGGTCCTGAAGTTGTAATTCTTGCCTTGCTCGATGTCGTCGGTCCAAAGGGCAACTTGGTATTCCCAACCTTCACTAATTATGGATATGATTCACCAGATTGGTATTTCGATCCGGCTGAAACTCCGTGTCGGACGGGAATAATCCCTGAAACGGCCCGTAAGTGGCCCGGGGCTGTTCGCAGTTTGCATCCGACACATTCGGTTACGGTGATAGGCCCTGACGCTGAGGCGCTTACGCGAGATCATCTAAAATACCGTGCTGTTGGTATTGGCAGCCCGCTTGATCGACTGGCAGAGATGGGCGGAAAGGTATTGCTTATCGGCGTAAATAATACGACCAATACTACCGTTCACGTCGGTGAGGAGCATACCGATGTACCGCGAGTTTCAGCCACTCCGCTTCCCAAGGTCAAGATTCGCTTACCAGATGGAAAGATGATTGAGCATCAACTCGATACCTCACCGTCCTGCAGCACCGCTTTCGAAGCCATTGATTACCCGCTGCGTCGAAAAAATCAACTCAACGATGGTGGGGCAGGGAGAAGTAAACTAACACTGATGAAAGGGGCTGACATTATAACCGTCGTTGGTGAAATGATTAAAGACAAACCTGATATATTACTCTGCACCAACAAAAGATGCACACGCTGCCAGAAAACCAGAGAAGTTCTTCGAGCGATGGGTAGAATCCCGTAGGAGCATTCAGCAAGAGCATTCAAAGCCTGAGGATTATACGCTTCTTTCCTTGGAGGAGGATTACGTGGTGCTTGCCGATTTCTATGACTTTAGCGCCATCGATTTCATCACCCAGCGAAACCATTTGATTATTAATGATAGCCATGACGCCACTATCAGAGGCAAGAATTGCCCCGAGAGTAAATTTCCTCTTTGCTTTTTTCTTCGATACTCGTGAGTGCGTGTCTGTATGTTGATTCTTCTGGTGTGTATTGATGGTGGATGAATTGCTTCCGATGTCATTTGTGGCGATAAGTCTATTCCTCTTATAGCGGATGACTGTATCTCGCAGGGCATCGGTGAAGGATTTTCGGCGTGGCTTGGGGGTTACTGTTTTTTTTCTTCCTGCTGTTTGATGCAAGGTAGAGGAATTGGGATTAGTATCGCTTGGAGAATTAGCCTTTACTTGAACCGGTTCGGTAGGGCTTTTTGGTAACGAATAATATGTTAGGACTGTTACCACAGATATGAGAATGATACCCAGAATAATTGCACCAGCCAGCCCCGAATTACTGGATGAATCATACTGTTCATACTCATTATTCGTATCGGCAGGTTCTTTTCGCAGAGGATTTCCATCATAGAGATTTTTTACCGGAGCCGAAAAGGAGTAGGATTTTTCTTGAGGTTTTTCCTCAGATTTTTCTTGCTCCAGTCGATTAAGTGCTTCGTTAATCAGGCTCATCAGGCTGCCTCCTTCAAATCGTGGATAGCAAGCCTTACGATGCTTCTATCGATATGCCGTGTGCCATTGATGTATCCTGCTAATAACGCTCTGTCGGCGATAGCGTTTACCAGTCGTGGTGTTCCGCCGGAATTGCCGAATATTTCGTCAATGGCATCTTCATCAAAGTGAATTGTTTCATCGGCGCCAGCGATTTTTAATCGGTGCTTCAGATATTCTGCTGTTTCTTGACGGTTCATCGTTTTGAGATGATATCGAACTGTTATCCTCTGGGCGAGTTGCCGCAGGGTAGGAGTAAAGAGTTTCTTACGCAGCTCAGGTTGACCGACGAGGATTATTTGCAGCAGCTTTCGGGAGTTTGTCTCAAGATTGCTGAGCAATCGAACTGTTTCGAGAAGTTCGATTGACATAACTTGTGCTTCATCAATGATTAGCACGCAGGTCTTACCAGCGGCGTTGGCTTGTAATAAAAAGGAATTAATCGCTTGAAGAACCCCAAGTTTATCTCGTGGCAGATCAGGAATACCGAATTCAATAGCAATTGCTCGCAACAATTGAGTAGCTGTTAGGTTCGGGTTCAGTATCAGAGCAGTATAGAACCTTTCGTCGAGTTGGTTGATTAACTTGCGACAAATAGTGGTCTTGCCTGTACCAACCTCGCCCGTAAGCATCGCAAACCCACTGCCGTGGAGTATCGCAAATAGTAAGTGGTTCAATGCAGTTGCGTGTTGGGAGGTCAGGTATAAGAATTTCGGATTGGGCGTGGCACAGAAGGGGTGCTCTCTCAAATTGTAGTATTTTAGATACATCGCTATCTGATTAAAATTAGTCAATCTATCATCACCTTACATCTTTGCGCATATTTATCGTCCAATTGTTTCACCTGCTTAATCAGTAAACTCCTCCTATTTGGTATAATCGGAAACGGTATTTAGAGATGGATTTTCATACCTTTGCTGTGTTATCCTTGACGAAAGGATGGATAAAGGTAATGCCGAGCAGATACAAGATATTTGATACATCACGGCTCAAACTTCTCCCATTATCTCAAAGGGAAAATCTTGTCAACCTCACCGACCTGTTAGAACCTGGCCAGGTTGAGGGGGATTTCGATCACAAAGCCTTGCCCATCCTGGCTGATCGAATTGTGGCTGCCCGTTCTGCCGGTGCTGCTGTGGTATTTATGATGGGTGCGCACGTTATAAAAGACGGATTGAGTAGATACATCATTGACTTCATTCATCGCGGGTTAGTCGATGTAGTTGCAATGAACGGGGCGGGAATTATTCACGATTACGAATTAGCCCTTATCGGTGCCACAAGCGAGTCGGTGGCAAAGTATATCCGCACGGGACAGTTTGGCTTGTGGCGCGAAACGGGCAATCTCAACAAGATTATCTCAAGAGGTGCTGCTGATGGGCTTGGTCTGGGTGAAGCTGTCGGAAAGGAAATTGCCGAAGGGAATTATCCTCATCGTGACGTAAGCATACTGGCTGCTGGTTATCAGCAAGACGTTCCAGTAACGGTGCACGTCGGAATCGGCTACGA
>JAGHBS010000028.1 GCA_021160865.1 Planctomycetota bacterium
ATGTATCTCCTGCCTAACTTTGCTGCCACCAGGCAGGTTGTCCCCGAGCCGCTGAAAGGGTCGAGTATCAAGTCGCCTTCGTTCGAGCATGCCAGGATTATCCGTTCGAGTAGTTTTTCGGGCATCTGGCAGGGATGCCAACCTACCCGTTCGTTGAACGTTCCGCAGATGCGAGGAAATGTCCATACGTCATCAGGTACTTTACCGGCAGGGTTGGCCCGCTTATCGGCGTAGGTCGTCTGTCGGGCTGACGGGATGCGAATAGCCATATCGTTGAAGGTGAAGTGCTTAGGGTCTTTGACGAAGTAAAGCAGGTGCGTGTGGCTTCGGGCGAACTTGCGCCTCGTAGCCTGGCCGAAGGTGTAATGCCAGATGACCCAGTTGCGGAGTGTCAATCCGAGTTGCCTTGCAATGATACGCACCTCAGCTGCATATTCATCGCCGATAGCTATCCAGAAACTTCCCGTTGGCTTGAGGGCTTTTTCGACGCATATTTCCATCCATTGTTTCGTCCAGTTGTAATACTCGTCATATTTCTTGCGGTCATTATAGACGTCGTACCTGTAGCCGATGTTGAAAGGCGGGTCGGCGAAGATTAGATCTGCTTGCACCTGCCTGCCTCCGACAGGTAGGCAGGAAGGTTCAGGCGAATCAGCTACTGGTTCATTCAGGCTGGAGAGCACCTCGATACAATCGCCATGAATGATGCTGTTGGGTTTGATTTTCATGACTGCTATTTTATACCCCCGAATTGCGGAGCGCAAATTGTCAATACCACAATATAGCCGATATATATCACCAGTAGCGGGATACCTTGCCAGCGACGGAATTGGTACTGATTTGACCTTGCGGGAGACCCCCTGCCTACCTGCGGTAAGCAGGCAGGTGCGGTAGATGGACTTACGCCCCGGGCTGTGAAGACCCAAATCCTCAGCAGGATCAGCACCGTCAGCATGACCGGTAGGTGAAGGATATAGAAGGTGGGGGGGATTGAAAGTTCGGCAGCACAGGACGATAGGCCTACAACGAACAGGACGTTGAGAATGTCAGCTCCGATGACATTTCCTACAAGCAGGGCTTTGTGTCCTTTTACTATAGAGGCTATTGCAGTGACCAATTCGGGCAGGGACGTACCCAACGCGACTATCGTAACGGCAAGGAAGTCCTTCGGCACGCCATAGCGCATAGCAAGGTTGGAAACCGATGGTATCAATACGTTAGCTCCGCAGGCAATCATCGTCAGACCTATTACAAGGATTATCAATGATCGCCAAACAGCGAGGTATCCTTTCCTTATTCGTGTCGGCGCGATGGTTTTCTTCTCTCGAGTAACGGTATCAACAAGTTCTTCAACGATTTCGGGTTTTTCTCTTGCCCATCGTACCGATAGATACAGGTACATCATCAGCAAGACAACCATTATTCCACCGATCCATCGTGGTATGGTGTTCCAGGTACCTGCGTTGTCAGGTCCGAATCGACCAATCCGACCACTTGCTATCGCTATCGTGCTGCAAATCCCCGCCAGTAGTACCCCTGAGGCCAATTGCAGCCACCCCTGCCTGTTGAGAATTCTTTTATCGGCTGGCAAGCGTGTCAGCAGGCAGGATAAGCCGAAGATTAACCCGGTATCGCATATTATCGAGCCAACACCATTACCCAACGCTAAACCGCTTTCTCCACGAAAGGCAGCCGTTACAGAAGTGAACATCTCCGGCATGGTCGTTCCTAAGGAGACCACCGTGGCACCGATGATGACCGTACTCATCCCCAAGCCTCTTGCCAACGCCACTGCTGAACTTACCGTCTTATCAGCCCCGATGATGAGTACGCAGATGCTCCCTGTCGTCAATAACCACAGCAGAAGCGTACTTTGATGAGCAATCCAGCTACTGAACCATCCTGATGTTGCCGATGCAATTTCGTTCATAATCGAACCGTCAAAGGAATAAATTATCCAGCTTACAACTACACGGGAAGGGTAACTTCATCAGTAAGGAAAAACAACCCTATTCACAGCCCCTTTGTGATAAGTACGGAAAGGAATGCCAAAAACCACTTCAGACAGATAAGGGGGTAAGTCGTAATCGTTTTGTGAAAGGGCTTATCAGTTATCAGGGTCCGCCTTCTTCCCATAGCAGTTTAAGTCCCTCGTTGAATATCCTGCAGAAGTTTTCACAGGCTTGTTTGGGCGTGAGCCTTCCGGTAGAGAGATAACCTATCTGATCCCTTGCCTGGCTGAAGAATCCCCACATCCCGCGGAACTCGAAGTCCTTCAACCTGGAGTTATTCATAATATCAATCCAGTAGTAATCATGTTTCGGGTAATGTCCGGGGGCAGTAAGGCACTTGATGGTAGCTGCTTTATTGGCTGAGATGGCTCTTCCATGCTTCATGAGGATCTCGCCGCATCTTTCACTTGTCAGAAATTTCATTAATCGCCAGCATTCTTCGGGGTGATGCGTCTGGGCCGACATAAGCCAGCCATCACCGATATACAAACTCACATTGCTTACCTTTCCGCGCGGCAATGGTGCAATATCCCAATCAAAGTGCGTTTTACCTATGAGGTCGCTATACGCGTAGCGTGTCTGCATCATCATTGCAACGCGTTCCTCGACGAAGAATCGACCTTCAGAGACGCTTCCAACGCCCTCTATTGCGGTGAATGCCGTTGGTGCGGAGTGGTCTTTCCAGATTATATCATAGAGCCACTGGATAGCCTCAACTGCGGCAGGTTCGGTCAGCGTGCATCGTTTTTTATCCTTGCTTATTACTTCCCCGCCATTTTGCCAGACCTGTATAGGGAAGCGGTTCTTGCTGAAGGAGATAAGCGCTCCGAAGACATCGGTTTTTCCATCACCGTCGGTATCCTGCGTGAGTAATTTAGCCGCTCGTCGAAAGTCAGCCCATGTCCACTTCTCGTTGGGGTAATCGAGGTGCTGGTCTGGATGTGCCTTGTTCCACCTGTCGAATATGTCCTTGTTGTAGATAAGTGCCACCGGTGAGCCGCTATCAGGCAAGCCGTAGTATTTGCCCTTGTATTTCATGCTTTCAGCAGCGATGCGGAAGAACCTGTCCATCGAGAAGTCCTTATCCTTCTCAATGAACTCGTCAAGCGGGAGAATCATTTTGCGCTTTGCATAATGGGGAATTTCCTTCTCCCCCTCTGTTGCCACATCGGGTGCAACACCACCGGTGACCATGGTTAGGTATTTATCTTCCGCCCCGAATACCAATCGGATCTTGATATCAGGATTTTCTTTTTCAAAGATGGCAACCTTCTCCTTGGTCATGTCGATGGTGCTTTTGAAAGGCCAGACAAAGAGAGCAATTTCCACCTTTCCTTTTGCTTCCATCGTGTGGCATGTTGAGAAGCAGAAAATTATCCCTGCAAAAATCGCAGCAACAACTGACCATTTAAGGACTTTCATAAGATACTCACCTCGAAAATCTTTGGTTTTATACAGGTTCTACGTATTGCTCTCTGGTGTATATAAACACTAAATATGGCGTTATGGTCCACCTTCTTCCCAGAGCAGTTTAAGTCCCTCGTCGAATATCTTGCAAAAGTTTTCACAGGCTTGTTTGGGTGTCAATCGTCCGGTCGATAAGTATCCTATTTGATCTCTTGCCCTGCTGAAAAATCCCCACATGCCGCGAAACTCAAAATCTTTAACTCTGGAATTGTGCATGATGTCGATCCAGTAGTAATCATGTTTGGGTAAGTGCCCGGGTGCGGTGAGGAACTTGGTGGTTGCGATTTTATTCGCCGAGATTGCCCTACCTCGTTCGAGGAGAATTTCCGCGCACCTTTCATTCGTGATGAACTTCATCAATCTCCAGCATTCTTCTGGATGATGCGTTTGGGAAGACATAAGCCAGCCGCCGCCGATATACAAACTCACATTGCTTACCTTTCCGCGGGGTAACGGAGCGATGTCCCAGTTGAAGTGCGTCTTGCCTATAAGGTTGCTATATGCATATCGTGTTTCCATCATCATTGCGACGCGTTCCTCGACGAAGAATCGACCTTCAGAGACGCTTCCAACACCTTCTATCGCAGTGAATGCCGTTGGTGCGGAGTGATCTTTCCAGATTATATCATAAAGCCACTGGATAGCCTCAACTGCGGCAGGTTCGGTCAGCATGCATCGTTTCTTATCCTTGCTTATTATTTCTCCACCATTTTGCCAGACCTGTATGGGGAAGCGGTTCTTGCTGAAGGAGATGAGCGCACCGAAGACGTCGGTTTTTCCATCACCGTCGGTATCCTGCGTGAGTAATTTAGCCGCTCGTCGAAAGTCAGCCCATGTCCACTTCTCGTTGGGATAATCGAGGTGCTGGTCTGGATGTGCCTTGTTCCACCTGTCGAATATGTCCTTGTTGTAGATAAGTGCCACTGATGAGCCTTCCTCGGGCAGGCCATAGAGTTTGCCCTTGTATTTCATGCCTTCAAGGGCGATGGGGAAGAATCTGTCCAACGAGAAGTCTTTGTCTTTCTTGATGAATTCATCGAGCGGAAGGATGGCTTTGCGTTTAGCGTAGAATGGTATTTCCTTATCCCCTTCAAGCCCCACATCGGGTGCCACTCCCCCGGTGATCATCGTGAGATATTTATCTTCATAACCTAATATCAAGCGAACTTTTATATCAGGGTTTTCCTTTTCAAAAAGGGCTAATCGTTTTTTTGCAATATCCATGGTTGATTTAGCAGGCCAGGTAAACAGGCTTATTTCGACCTGCCCCTTTGATTCCATCGTATGGCAGGTTGAAAAGCAGAAGATTATCCCTGCGAAAATTGCAGCAGCAACTGACCATTTAAGGACTTTCATGTCTTTGTCATCCTCGAAAAATTCTCGCTATTTTTACATACAATCGTATGTTGATAGTGATAAGGGATTATCACTTCATTTCAGTTGTCTGTCAAGTAAGGGTTGCAGCGGGACCTTCAGAAAGATGATTTGTTTCTTGTTTTCGGGGTTAGAAAATTTTACTCTTATCCAGAAGTATTGGAGAGTGATTTGAGAATGAAGGTCTTATTATAAAGGACAAACTTGCTATGAGGATATTAATTACTGGAGGGGCAGGTTTTATCGGTTCGCATTTAGCAGAGGCGATGCTTCAGGCAGATTTCGATGTCCTCGTTGTGGACGATTTGTCAACTGGGAGTCTTGATAACATCCGTCATTTGTTAGGGCATGAGCGGTTCCAGTTTGTCCGTGAGTCCGTTCGTGATACTTCCACAATGACGGTTCTTGTTGAGCAATGTGATGTTATTGTGCACCTTGCCGCTGCTGTAGGGGTGCAGCTTATTGTGGATAAACCCGTTCATACCATTGAAACAAATATTCACGGTTCGGAGGTGGTCTTAAACCTGGCAAGCAAGTTTGATAAGCGGATACTCATCGCCAGTACATCAGAAGTTTATGGCAAAAAGACTGATGTCCCGTTCAGTGAAGACGATGATTCGGTCCTCGGTCCGACGCGGTTCACTCGCTGGTCGTATGCCTGCAGTAAGATGGTCGATGAGTTCCTCGCCCTTGCGTATCATGATCAATACGGCTTGGAGACGATAATCGTCAGGCTTTTCAATACTATAGGTCCTCGGCAGACCGGTGCCTACGGCATGGTTGTTCCACGGTTCGTTCGGGCAGCATTGAGAAATGAACCATTGGTTGTATATGGTACGGGCGAGCAAAGCAGGTGCTTTGCAAACGTGGCTGACGTGACCTGGGCGATTATGAAATTGTTAGAATGTCCCGAGGCTATCGGGCAGGTTATCAACGTCGGCTCAGATGAATCCATAACGATAAACGAACTGGCTAAGAAGATAATCGCTATGACAGGTTCATCCAGCACGATTCAGAGGATCAGTTACGAACAGGCTTATGGTCGGCCTTTTGACGATATGCTAATCCGCCAGCCCGATTTGACCAAGATTAAGCAACTTATCGGATATAAACCGAAATACACGCTTGAGCAGAGCCTTCAGCAAATAATCGATTATGAGCGAGAGAGGATGAAGTTTGATTCCGAAGGTGATGATTGATCGCACCATAATGGACACACAATTTTATTTTACTATAATTGCAGTTCATCTATTGAGAGATGCATTGTTAGCAGGTTAATTCTTGAAACTTTTCAAACTGATGGGGCATAATAACGGGAAGTTTAAAGCGACACGAGTTTTAATTATGCGATTATAGTTAGATTATAAAACAGGTTTTTGTGATGAAATATTACATCGGTATAGACATAGGTGCCGTTAGTATAAAGGCTGGGTGTATTGCTATAAATGGGGACAGTTCTTCACTAACTCGAGTGGGGTTTACACACCTTACCCGCTCAGCCTTACCACTGATTGGGGAAGATAGTGCTGATATTTACATAGGTCATTATCAACGGACGTTGGGGCATCCTATCAAGGCAACTACCGAGGTACTCGAACAGATTATCCAGGCAGTCGGGCATGAGAATATCGCGGGGGTTTGTTTTACTGGTTCAGCAGCGTCGTTGGCGGCTGAAAAACTCCGAGCCGATACAATCAATGAGTTCAAAGCGGTGGCATTGGGTTTAAGCGTGATGGGCATCCCTGCAAGGACTGTCCTCGAGATGGGCGGTCAGCGGAGTAAATATATCCTGCTGGATAAGATGGCCGATGGGTTTTATTCCATCGCCGATTACTCCACAAATGGGGATTGTGCTGCTGGTACCGGAGCGTTTATAGATCAGCAGGCTGGTCGATTGAAGTTTTCTGTCGAGGATGTGGGGGAGGTGGCACTATCAGCGGAGCGTTCTGCTCAGATTGCAGGCAGGTGCAGCGTATTTGCTAAAAGCGATATGATTCATGCTCAACAGAAGGGATATTCTCCTGCCGAGGTGCTTTCAGGCTTATGCAAAGCGGTTGCGAGAAATTTTAAAATGGCGGTGGTGCGGTCGCATCCGGTCGAGCCACCTGTGATTTTCATAGGAGGGGTAGCCGCTAATAAGGCGGTAGTTAGTGCGATGAGGGAGGTGTTCAATTTATCTGATGCCGATTTTTCTGCTCCGACTGGATATGCACATGTTCTTGCCATCGGGGCTGCTGTTCAAGCATGCAAGAATTTCACGGGTACCGCTCAGTGGCACATTGCTGATCAGATGGACACCTTGCGAGCCACTTCTGATACCGCCCGTGGTCGCTTTCCGAGGGCTAAACCGCTCAGTATGGAACGGGTTGTGCTTCTAAGAGACCGCATCGTGCCGTACGAATTGCCTTACGGGAAGAAGATTGATGCCTTTCTTGGAATTGACATCGGGTCGGTTTCAACCAACCTTGCTGTTATCGATATGCAAGGCGACGTTGTATATGAGATTTATACCCGCACACAGGGAAGGCCCATCGAGGTTGTCAGTGAGGCATTGAAGAAAGTTGAAGAAGCAGTTGGCGACAGGATTATCATCCGTGGTGTAGGAACTACGGGTAGTGGCCGTGAGTTAATCGGGCAACTCGTCGGGGCAGATACCATCAATGATGAAATCACTGCTCATAAGACCGGGGCGACCCTTATCGGCGAGAAAATGCTCGATGGTAAGGTACCCGATACCATCTTCGAGATAGGTGGACAGGATTCAAAGTACATAAGTATCCAGGATGGCGTGGTGGTGGACTTTACCATGAATGATGCCTGTGCCGCTGGGACCGGCTCTTTCCTCGAAGAACGGGCTGAAGAACTGGGCATCTCCATCATCAACGAGTTTGCTGAGATAGCCTTATCGAGCAAGGCACCCATCCGCTTAGGTGAAAGGTGTACGGTGTTTATGGAGCGGGACGTTAGCAACTACCTCCAGCGGGGTGCTGACAAGGCTGATTTGGTGGCAGGATTGGCGTATTCGGTGGTTCATAATTATATAAATCGTGTCGTTCGGGGAAGGCGAATCGGTGATTGCATCTTCTTCCAGGGTGGGACGGCATATAACGATGCGGTCGCTGCTGCGATGGCATCGGTGCTGAATAAGGAAATTATCGTTCCACCTCATAACGGCGTGATGGGTGCTATCGGAGCGGCACTACTGGCAAGGGATAAAATGCTGGCTCTGGCAATGCAGGGTAAGGCAACTTCGGAAGGGCAGATAGCCTCTCCTGTAAGTCAACAAGGAAATGGCGATGGAAACGGTCAATATATCCCTGAAACTGATAACCTGGAGAGGAAAAAAATCTCATTTCCCCCGACCCGTTTTAGGGGCTATGATTTATCGAATGTGAACTATTCCCTTCGGGAGTTTATCTGCAACGGTTGTTCTAATCATTGCACCATACAAGAGTTCACCGTTGAGGGCGAAAAGACTTATTGGGGCGATAAATGCTCCGACCGATACCGTAAGGCAAGGAAGACTACCAAAGAGCCGGTTATCGAAGACCTCTTTGTGCTCCGAAAGAAGTTATTTGAAGATGATTCAGACTTACCGCCAGTTCCCGACGATGCAGCAACTATCGGCATCCCACGGGCAATGTTTGCGATGGATTATTTACCCTTCTGGCGAACATTCTGGACGCACTGCGGGTTCAAGGTTATTGTCTCACCGCCGACGAATCAGAAAATTATCACTGATGGCGTAAGCCATGTGGTAGCCGAACCCTGTTTTCCCGTAATTGTAGCCCACGGTCATGTAGCACACTTGCTTCAGGAAGGTGTCGATTACGTATTCGTGCCCAATACGGTATCAGCTGATACTCGCATAGGGAGCGAAGCGTATATTTGCCCGTGGGGTCAGACCTTGCCTTTCGTTCTCCGACGGGTACCGGCGTTTGAAGCCCATTATGAAAGATTTCTTACCCCATGCGTGCGTTTCCGGGAAGGTTTCGACGCCGTTGCAAAGGTGCTACGCAAACTTTGCAGCCGGCTGGGTGTCAAACGGCGCACTGTTGATAAGGCTTTGATTGCTGCTTATGAGAGACAAAGACGCTTCAGGAGCCAGCTCATCGAAGCAGGCAACAAGGCTATCGATACGCTTAATCGTACAAACCAGATGGGAGTGGTTATCATAGGCAGACCTTACAATATCCACGATGCCGGCGTGAATCTTAATGTACCGGGGAAATTGCGCTCATATTACGGTGTAAATTGCATCCCCATCGATTGTCTTGATACCGACAGCGTGGATATTTCTGATGTGAATGATAATATGTTCTGGGAGTACGGCCGACGGCTTATAGCAGCTGCCAAAATTGTCGGCAGGCATGAAAATCTGCACATCATCCATATAACGAATTTTAAATGCGGGCCCGATTCGTTCATCAGGCACTTTATCCGCTATGCTTCGGGTAAACCCTTCCTGGCACTGCAATTCGACGGGCACAGCAACGATGCCGGGATTATGACCCGATGCGAAGCATACCTCGACAGCAAGGGTATCATCAGGCCTTGGCGACGGGTCAAATTGACTGATAAAGACAGAATGGTTAGCGTGGGAAGGTAAGAGTGTACGATGAAGCGGGGTGTAAGGCAGGATAGATGATAGAGGCATTGACGAAAAGACGAATATCTCATTCATCGCCGAAGGAACGATTGAAGGGCAGGACTGTCTGGATACCGAGAATGACTTATGTCGGTGCCAGCATGATGGCTGCCACGCTCCGCTCGATCGGGATTAACGCTGAGGTCACGCCTGAATCAGACGAAAAGACGTTGGAATTAGGCGGACTCTACACTAACGGGGAAGAGTGTTTTCCAGCCAAGGTTACCATCGGGGATTTTCTCAGGATTATCCATTCGCCCGATTTTGATCCTAATAAGCACGCCTTTTTCATGCCCACTGCAGAAGGACCCTGTCGGTTCGGTCAATATGCCCCGTATCTGGAGCGGCTTCTGCAGGATTTAGGTTATGATGTGCCTGTAATCTCGCCGACGTCGAGGAACAGTTATGACGACCTTGCTGCCCATGAGCCTGACTTCATGAGGCGGGGATGGTGGACACTGGTAGCATCGGATGTGCTGCGAAAGATGCTCCTGAAGACCCGTCCTTATGAGAAAACCCCCGGCGATGCCGACGAGGTCTTCGAACGCTCGCTGAAGATGATAAATAAGGTGCTGGAAAATCCCAAACTCCGGGGCAAACGGCGGTTCGATGCGATAAAAGATGCACTGGTGAAGATGCGGGATATGTTCCGGGCAATCCCTGCCAATTACACCAAGGATCGACCATTAATCGGCGTGGTTGGTGAGATTTTCTGCCGCTTGAATACATTCGTCAATCGTGATGCTATCCGCAATATTGAAGCACTGGGCGGTGAGGCGTGGATATCCGATGTGAGCGAGTGGATATGGTACACCAACTGGTCGCAGAAAGACTTACTCAAGCGCGAGGGGAAGACCGTTAGTCTGGAAATGGCATGGGCGCTGGTGAAGAATTGGTTCCAGAAGCGTGACGAGCAGAAATTGCTCGAACCATTCAAGGAAGAC
>JAGHBS010000141.1 GCA_021160865.1 Planctomycetota bacterium
CCCTCGACGTTCTCACCAATGGCAATAATCTTACCTACATTGTTGTATCCTTCAGGTGTTCTGGGAAAAGTTTGAGGAGTATTCTCCATCGCTAAAAAATGTGCCCGTTCCGTACCCGGACTGATTAAGGTCATCTCAGTTTGAATCAAAACTTCGTCGCTGCCAACAGCAGGGATTTCGTACTCTTCAACCACCACCGTTCCTGGCTTAGTCCATAATAATCTCCGACCCTTTTCAGCCATGAGGGTTCTCCTTTTTCTCTCATTGCGTTTATCGTCGCTATTAAACCATTTAAAAATCTTGATATCTCGTTTGTGCCCCCTTGTAGTCCGATATTGATTATCCCGATAAGTGCCTTTTTATGTCCTGTGGGTATTTGCTTCAGCTCAATCCGGTTTTAGCAACCAGGTCAAGGTCTCGTCGCAGCGGGCCGTAGTTTCCACCGGAAATTTCCTTCACTTCGGTATCGAAAAAAGAACCGACCTGCTGACGCTCTTCAGGGGTGAGGGAGAACTCGAACGCCTTGATGCCCTTTTCGAGCTGGGACATTGAACTTACACCTATTATCGGGCAGGTGACCGCTGGTGAGGATCGTATCCATGCAATTGCAACATCTAATATAGATACACCGCGTTCGTTAGCAAAGTCGCGGAGTTTCAATATCCCATCACCGTAATCGCTAAGCCACCTGGCTATGCGGTCGTCAGTTTTTGCACGGGAATCTTCTGGAATGGGTTCACCCGGGATATACTTTCCTGCAAGTAGCCCCATTGCAATGGGACGATACACTACTACCGCTATATTCTCTACCTTTGCCATGGGAAGGACTTCCACCTCGACGCCTCGTTCGAGAAGGTTGTAAGGCAGCTGATGAGCGACCATCTCGGCCAGGCCGTTCAGGCGGGAATAACAATTGGACGCTTCGAGCACCCATGCTGGATAATTGCTACAGCCGACGAAGCGGGTCTTGCCGGCCTTTACCACCTTGTCCAAAGCCTCCATCACCTCATCTATCCTCATGCCTTTCCTTGGCCAATGGATGTAATAAAGGTCGAGATAATCGGTATCCAAACGCTTGAGACTTTCATCTATACTTTCGATAATACTCTTGGCATCTATACCCTTGTTGACTTTACTTGCCAGGAATATCTTGTCACGGAAACTTTTGATTGCCTTTCCAACAATTTCTTCGGTATTTCCCAGTTCTCCGCCGTACATAGCAGCGGTATCGAAGAAGTTCACCCCTTCATCGTAAGCCCGGTGCATTATCTTGATTGATTCATCCTCATTGACACGCTGGCCAAACATCATCGTTCCAAGGCACATTTCCGAAACTTTCACGCCCGTTTTTCCAAACGTCAAGTACTTCATGCTATTCCTCCCATCCCTGTTTACCTATGAGTTTGACAAATCGGACACCACCGAGATTTTCGTGCGTAATCTTATCGCCCTGCTTGGTGATTAGAAAGAGATTTTGCATTTCAGGCCCGCCTATTGGCATGACAATCCGCCCGTTGTCAGCAAGTTGTTCTATCCACGCCTCAGGCACATCAGGGGCAGCAGCAGCACAGAGTATCCTGTCAAACGGTGCCTGTTCAGGCCAGCCAAGCGTTCCGTCTCCAATGCGAAGTTGTACGTTATCAATCCCCAGTTCCGAAAGCACCTTTGACGCTCGCTCTGCCAGTTCGGCTATCCGCTCGATTGCAAAGACTTCTTTTGCCAGTTTAGCAAGGATTGCAGTCTGATATCCGCTACCTGCTCCTATCTCCAGGACCCGATGATGGGGCTCAACCTTCAATGCCTCACTCATCAGGGCAACGACATAAGGCTGAGAGATGGTCTGACCTGCCCCGATGGGTACGGGTCTATCTTCATAGGCTTCTTCTCGATATACAGGACCTATGAATTTTTCACGGGGAAGTTCCCCCATCACCCTCAAGACACGTTCATCACGAATGCCCCTTGCGCGAAGCTGGTGCTCGACCATATCTTGTCGCTGTCAGGCAAATTTATCCTCGTAAGAATACATGTATCGCGATATTATATTTAAGGAAAGTGCATTCAAAAGTAAAACACGAACAATTTTATTCCTACAATGGGTAAATCTACTCAAAAAATTATCACTCTGCTTACTGACTTTGGCTTATCCGATCCATATGTAGCTGAGATGAAAGGGGTGATACTTTCAATTGCACCGATGGCAAGAATCATTGATATTACTCACCAGATACCCCAGGGAGATGTTTTGGCAGGGGCATTTACGCTTTGGTCAGCCTTTCCGTACTTCCCTCCGGAAACGGTACATTGCGTTGTGGTCGATCCAACTGTTGGCACTGAACGGAAGATATTGGCTGCCCGGTACAATAATCAGACAATCGTCTTCCCCGATAATGGGATAATTACCTTTGTCGAGCGGAGTTTCCCACTCGAGCAGATTGTATCGGTGCGAAATCAGCGATTTTTCCTCACGCCGACCCCTTCATATACATTTCATGGCAGGGACATCTTCGCACCAATAGCAGCACACCTCGCAAGAGGTGTAAAACTCGATTTATTAGGACCCATACCGGGAAAAATCCAGCTGATTGACATTGCCGAACCATATATACAGGACGACGGAACTATCGTAGGAAAAATCATATATATCGATCATTTCGGCAACCTTATCAGCAACATACCAGCCGAGATGCTGAAGCAATCTTTTGACAAATCTGCCCCGATAGTATTCTGCGGTGAAAGAAAAATAGGGCAAATAAAGCCGAGTTATAGCTTCGCTCAGCCGGGCGAACTGGTGGCATTGATTAACTCGATGGGGCTTGTGGAAATAGCTGTCAGTGGTAGCCGAGCCTGCGATGCCCTTCAGGGAAAGGTCGGCACCGAAATCTATATCAAGCAGGAAAAGCAGTGATATACAATATCCATATACAGGCGGTACGAAATGTGTTTCTCTGTTCACCGGATTAGACAATCAACAAAGTTAGAATCTCTGTTGGACAGATGAATCAGGATTATCCTTGGTACATAAATGGCTTGGCGTTCGAGTGCCTGCAATGTGGTAATTGCTGTGCTGGCCCTGCAGAGGGCTATGTGTGGGTCTCACAGGAGGATATCGTCAGGATTGCAGAATACCTTGGCATAACTGTAGAGGAGATGCGCCGCCGATATGTCCGCAAAGTGGGCAATCGATTCAGCCTCGTCGAACAGAAAAAGACCAAGGATTGCATCTTCCTCGAAAATAGCAAAAACGGTCAAAGACGATGCTTGATTTACCCTGTTCGTCCAATCCAGTGTCAGACCTGGCCATTCTGGCCGATGAATCTGACTGATCCCGATGCATGGTGCCGAGCAGGGAAACGATGTCCAGGCATAAATCGTGGAAACATCCATGATTACGAAGAAATCAAACGAAAATCCTCACAAATCAATCCTTGAAAAAGACCTAATTGAGGCAATTGCACTTTCTCGAAGCAATCCGGCCGTCCTCGAGCAAACTCGCAGGATATACCACGATCTCGATGAAGAAATCACCTCAATCAATGCACTTTGCCTTGCAGGAGGAAATTGCTGCAAGTTCGACCTGACTGATCATCGTCTCTATCTGACAACCATCGAATTAACGATATTGACAAGTTCCCCACCGATAGCCCCAATGCGAATCTATCAACAACGATGTCCGTACCAGATTGGTCCTCGATGCTCAGCCTATCCTGTTCGACCAATCGGATGTAGAACTTTCTACTGCCGAAGCAACTGGATAAGACAAACCCAGCAGCTGTATGAAAAATATCATCGAAAAATACGTTCCCTCCATTACTTACTGGGTATCCCCTATTTCTACCTCGAACTATCAAAATGGCCAATTGACGTGTTTTGTAATGAGTAGTTAGAAACTAATTTTATCGAAATGTCCGTTTTTCTCTTGACTTATTTACAAAACTCCCGATACTCTTACTACTTGCCTATTTGCCCAATTTAGGAAAAAGCTGCACCCATGGTAAAGTTGGTAATCCAAAGCGAGGGTTTCCCCTCTGGTAAAATGCACAATTGAAGTAAGGAGATTAAAGGTTGAACAAGAAAGAGATGGTTCGCCGAATTGCCTCTGAACTGAATGTAGAGCAAGTGTTGGTCGGAAAGATTGTTCAGCGTTGCCTCGATACGATACTCGAAACACTGGCAACGACAGGTAGAGTGGAGTTACGAAACTTCGGTGTCTTCAAGGTCAAAAGACGGGCAGCCAGGAAGGCAAGAAATCCTCGATTGAATACTGAAATTAAACTACCCCCGCGAAACATTATCTATTTTCAACCAGGGAAAAATGTAGCCAAAATGATTGCAAAAGCAAACCCCAAAACGGTTGCTTGCTCTTCTAAACAATAGTCTTATGAAATCTCGTGGTACTCATCTTTATTTTTGTTGACACATCTTCATAATAGAGGTAATATTTTTTCACATAGGGTAGATAGTAAAATTTTTGAACGAAGCAGTGTTTATCATGCTTGAAAGGTTCTTTCTATGATGAAGCGTTTAGCATTGTTAGTTGCATTGTTCATCGGGGTTTTCATAGTAGGCTGTAAACCTCCAAGTGGAGTGGCGCGGACGGGAGAAGAGCGCCAGCGCTCCCTCAAAAATGCTATGGACCTCCAGCAAAGGATGCTGGTTGACGAATGGGACTATTTCTGGCTTGCTGATAGGGTCTCGTATATGACCTATTGGCCTGTCAGGGAAACGGATTGAGTCAATCTCTTCCCACAACATCATCCCGGGCCTTGGGTCCTCAACAAGAAGAGAAGGCAGGGATTGGACCATTATCATAACCTTAGATACAGTGCAAAATGGCTGCTACCGCTTGATGTCCCTCGCTGCCTGGCCCAGGTAGAATCCCTTCGGAGGCAATCTTTTATCCTTCGGCGTTCCTCTTGCCCAGACGGTCGCAAAGGCAGCGTGCCAGGGCGACCATTTAGACCATTTCCCGGAAGAATCCTGATGACGAATCCTGCAGGTATAAAGCTGATTGGGTTCGAGATGAGTTTTTCCTTTCAATGGTCCAAGAAAACGCCCGTGATTAGTATCAACAATTATTGACTTCGACTTACCATCAGCCCGACCTCTCCAGACAATTACCCTTTCAAACTCGGCGCTCTTCGCGCGGAACTCTACGCCGTCAAGTTTCTTCAGGCAAATCAGCGGTTTCTGAGTAGTAGCAGCTACCTCGACTTCCCATCTCTTGAGCGTATCGCCCTTATCCGTATCCCTGAAAGCGCCCGTAAAAATCACAGGATTGAGAGGCGTTCTGACAGGTCCGATAGGTTTGGTCGAAAGGGCAAGGTCATCATA
>JAGHBS010000217.1 GCA_021160865.1 Planctomycetota bacterium
CCGGTACCGTCATCTGCTTTCACAGTGACGGTGGGTTTCCCCATTCGGAGATCCCAGGATCAACGCTCGTTTGGCAGCTCCCCTGGGCTTATCGCAGCCTACCACGTCCTTCATCGCCTCATCACGCCTAGACATCCACCTTGCACCCTTAGTAGCTTGATCACATTTATCACGATTCGGCTCCCTGTACCTATAAAATCAGGTACAGGTCCCAACCGCGATAAATGCAACCCTAACCGGCGCTGGAGTCCACCTGCTAACATGAACCGACGTGATTGCAAAATCACCATCGGCTCAGTCTGCAGGTAGAGTCCTCGGTGAACCTCTGACGCTACCTCTATGCAATTGTCAAAAAGCCAATTTATATCAATCCTGCTTCACCAATCCTTTCGATTGGTGCATCCCCATTATACCATATACGTCATCTTTGACGCCAATGTTTATTAATACTACGTTTTCTTCTTCTTTGCAAGAATTTTTAGGCTCGATAAGAAAATTTTTTACCTCCGCGACAAATGCCTCACTGGAGACGAGCGGATTCGAACCGCCGACCTTCTGGTTGCAAACCAGACGCTCTCCCAGCTGAGCTACGTCCCCGGCATTCTCCGGCGTTTTAAATGGGCCCGGTTGGATTCGAACCAACGACCTCACCCTTATCAGGGGTGCGCTCTAACCAACTGAGCTACGAGCCCACTATTTAATATCATAGCATCAAATAATTATCGGTCAATAATTCAATACCGCATCGAAAAATTTCAAATCACCTTTTGGCACTATTTTACTAACTCACTTGAAAACATTGTCAATACCTAAAATCTATTTACGCACAAATTGTTTGCCAGGTAAGATTAAATCCTAATCGCCTTGCGATCCGAATCGAGGGAATATTGTCGACCTCAACGCCGTAATGGGCAACAGCACCCCTTTGCAATATCCATCGAGCAGCAAAGGCAACAACGCTTGTAGCAAAGCCTCGAGAACGATATCGCTCATTGGTAGCAACGCCTATTTCGATAACCCTGCGTGTTCTCCAAACAACATCGGAAACAGATACTTTTTCATCATTCTGATAAATAACGAATGCCTCTATTTTCTTCTGCTTTATCATAGGAAGCTGTAATTCCATTTCTGGGGGCGGTGTGTCTGAAAGTCTCTTCGACTTGACGGGCTTTACTGAAACGCTATCAAAATCAAACTGGAGTTGGGACAAATCCGTCATCGTGTAATCAAAGCCGATTGCTAATGTCTTATCAGCATCAGTCGAAATCGCCCTTTGCAACTCTGCTAATCCTATGGGTGAGAATAATTCCCACATGTCCATCTCACGAATAACAGATTCAATCGTAGCTTGAAAGTGAGGAATACAAGTAGCTAATGCACCCTTTCCCACCCGATAAATCTTTATGCGATTCTTTGGCTCATCAGTTCGAGCCTGCGATTGCCGAACCATTATTCCTTCTCGTGGGAAAGCCGAAAACGTAATACCGGAATCTTTTTCAAGAAACTTACGAACTCGTTCATCAGTAACGTTACTCATTTTGTTCCTTCTACCTTTGCATTGGGTAAATAAGCACCGATTTTTATAAGCCTCTTTTGCACCTCTTTTATGCTTATGTCCCGCGTAGTAGTATTATTTTCGGCTGCAATAGCAGCGGCGACGCCGGCTGCCTGGCCTGTAATATAACATCCCGGTATTACGCGGACGGAGCCTTGCAAGTACCTGTCCGTACTGATGCACCTGCCTGCAACAAGCACATTACTCAACCCTTGTGGCACTAAACAACGGAATGGAATACCGTAACTCTCACCACGTTCGAGGCGGTAATTGTCCCACCCGTGTTTATACTTTTCATAATCATCGGCAACGGGGCTTGAAGGATGAATATCTACCGGGAAACAATACCGACCTATCTCATCGTCGAAGACCGCACGGCTTCTAAAATCATCCAGTGAAAGGATGTAATCGCCGATAATCCGTCTCGTTTCACGAATACCCATAAGCGAGCCAGTGGCTACAAGTTCCATCTTTTCAAAGCCAGGTAGATATTGTTTGTAATACCGTTCGTATTGTATCAGCAGTCCTCTGCCCTCAACCAATGCGTTAGTAAGGGATTTTTCATCCGTGCCATCGACGCCGAAGACATGCCCAACGTTCCCGCCCCCGATGTTCTCGGAAATCGGCCAGATACCGGGTAAATGACGATCGAGATATGAGAAAACACCGTCTTTGTATGCCTCCTCAAGGCGTGCAGCCTGATGAGATATACCTGATTTTTCCCACTTATCGAAGTCTATATTAGCCCACAGGCTGCAGAGCGTACCAGGCTGGAGAACGCCCTTTTCATCGCCTTTTTCAAAAGGTGCCCCTGCCCAGGCAGCAAGGTCGCCGTCGCCGGTACAATCGATGTAAATCTTTGCCCTAACTGCAAAGATGCCACTCTTGGCAGCACAGATGGCAGCCGTTATGCAGCCGTTATTGGTTTCGACGCCGATTAATGTCGTGTGAAATGTGAAATCGACGCTAGCCTCGGTCATCATTTCATCATAGACGCGCTTGAGGATTTCTGCCTTGATGCCAATAATTTTGTCTGTACTTGCATCGGGATGATCATTCGGGTCGGTGCCCCCAGCAGAGCGAAGACGCGAGAGAACTTCACTACCGATCCCGGCTGCAAGAAAGTTGACGCCGTCGCCGAATTGCATAAACGCAGGCACCAAACCGGCAGTTCCAAGCCCACCAAGGCAACCTTGCCCTTCGGCGAAGAATACTTTAGCACCTTCCCTGGCTGCTGATATTGCTGCTGCTATCCCGGCAGGACCTCCACCAGCAATAAAAATGTCAGGCTCATAACGAACGGGTACCTCTCGATGAAAAACAATTCTCGGTTTCTCTTCGCTCATTCTTGTCAATACTCCTCGCGACAGTATTATTCGCTACAATTGATGCATATTACCTTTTGTGGCACAGATGGCAACGGTTAGATATTCCATTTGCGATTTATCGTTCCTGAAACGGTTATTCAAATAAGGCCTGACCCTATCGAGATAATTCGCCTTTGCTAACTGCAGCGGGATGACCTGCACATCCTGCCAGCCATTTTCGGCAAGGATTTTGCAGTAATCAGCAGGACGCAGTCGATTGGGCTGGGAAGTATATTTGCAAAGCCGATAAAAGGAATCCGAATAACGATAGATATTTAGCGGGTCATGCTCGCGTAAGAACCGTGTATGGGTTTGCAAGTCAACCACAGCAAGGAAAACAGCCCCGGGGCGAACTATATTATCGAGTTGACAGATTGTTTTTGCAACATCATCGAAATGTTCAAAGGCTGCCTGGCTGAAAACAAAGTCAGCCTTTATTCCCGATAAGACCGACAGGTCGAAATTTTCAATGCAGCAATACACAATCCGCCTCCCCTGCCCTGCCAGAGAAAGTTTTATTTCCTTCGATAGCTCATCAAGCGTTTCAGCAGGTATCCCATGCTGGCTCAGTCGTTCAAACAACGCATCATAAAAGGGCTGATTGCTACGGATGAGCAAATCATGTGCATCAACTGCGTAATACCTTTCAGCCCCTTTTGCCAACAAGATTAATCCCGTTCCCAGGTCCTGACCTGCGCCCAGTTCGACGATAACCTTGCCGCTCAATTCCACCCGTCGATGAAGATAATCCTCAACATATCCAAGCCAGTTTTCGACTACCTGAAAATCGTAATCAACGCACCTTTCGAACTGCGACGGTGAAAAATCCCGACTCCGCCGATAGCCCCGCACCGCATAGCGAAGTTTATTCATCAAAAGAGCAACAGCACCAAGGAAATGATATGCCCAATTCCACACCAAGGGATATATTGACATTTTTTAGCACCATTATTGTATTATGGCCCAAAGTTCGCATTAGAGAAATGCATATCCTCAACGTCGGTGGCGTTTTTTCTTGCCTTTTCGTTCTTTTTTGCTAAGTCGTTTGGAGCGCTGTTTGACCTTAAAACCGCTTGTGCCGAATAAATCTATGCTGCCGAGTTGCTTTGTAAAGCGCATCCTGTCGCGCATTGACATTGATGCCATTTGTTTCATCATACTGGCAGCAGCAGTGAAACTCTTGACCAGCCCGGAGACGTCTTGTGGATCGGTCCCGCTGCCACGGGCTATCCTCCGACGACGAGAACTATCCACTATGGAGGGATCGGCTCGCTCCTCCTTCGTCATCGAATTGATAATCGCCTCCATCCGATCGATTTCCTTATCGTCAACATTAAGGTTGCTCAATTGGCTACCCATACCGGGGATGAGTTTGAGTATCTCCTTCATCGGGCCCATCTTCTTCATCTGCTTCATCTGGGCGAGGAAATCGTCGAGAGTAAGAGTACCCTTCGCCATTTTTGTTTGAAGTCGGGCTGCCTGCTCGGCATCGAACTGCTGCTGGGCCTTTTCAACGAGTGTGACTACGTCGCCCATCCCAAGGATTCGGCTTGCCATGCGGTCGGGGTGAAACTCTTCCAATGCATCGAGCTTCTCACCTACGCCAATGAATTTGATGGGTTTACCGGTAACGGCTTTTACCGATACCGCTGCCCCGCCACGGGCGTCGGAATCGAACTTCGTGAGAATCACACCATCCAGCTCCAGCCGCTCGTTAAAAACCTTCGCCGAGTTGACTGCATCCTGACCGGTCATCGCATCGCAAACAAGATATATCTGGTGTGGCTGAACTGCCTTGGCGATATCAACCGCCTGGTTCATCATCTCCTCGTCGATGTGCAGCCGGCCGGCAGTATCGATGATGATTACATCATGATTATTATCCTTTGCGAACTTTACCGCCTCCCTTGCAACGCGAACGGGATTCTTCTCGCCGTCCATCTTGAAGCAAGGTACACCGGCTTGATCAGCGACGACAGCCAATTGTTCCACCGCTGCCGGCCGCTGTAAGTCGCAGGCTACCAGCATCGGGTGCTTACCCTGCCGTTGAATATACCTGGCCAACTTGCCACAGGTGGTTGTCTTGCCCGAACCTTGCAGCCCTGCAACCATGATGATTGTCGGCGGTGGAGAGACGTAATATATCCGCGTATCGACCGGTCCCATCAATCGAATGAGTTCATCGTGGACAATCTTAATCATTACCTGGCCGGGATGAAGTGACTTTATAACCTCCTGCCCCTTCGCCTTTTCCAGCACATTCTGGCAGAAATCGCGCACGACCTGGTAATGCACGTCGGCTTCGAGCAATGCCTGGCGGATTTCGCGCATCGTATCCTTTACGTTCTGCTCGGTGATTCTGCCCCGGCCAGAAATCTTGCGGAAAACGTCGTTAAACTTCTCTGTCAGCGACTCAAACATGACTACAAGGATAACATAAATGTAGAATCGGGCAAAGACCTATTCCCTTGAAGTAGATTTCATCGATTAAAGAAATGCCTCGAACTCGATGGAAAAGGTAAAACTAATGAGGTTTCCTCCCTTTAAGCCGTGTATTTAGTACCGCGATCGGTACAAGTCGAACCCTACCGTAGCTGCTACCCCGGCTATGCAATTGACGAACCAATTTGCCATCTCCGTCGAGGATAAACGTTCCATCGATCGCGCCGATTACGGCGATTGCCTCATTAGGAAGAAGACATATCGAGCCAGGTACACCCTTGCACCGATACTGCCAGAGTATATCACCTATACGATTTACCCGGAGG
>JAGHBS010000043.1 GCA_021160865.1 Planctomycetota bacterium
CAATATCGCTTCGACCGTAACAGCTATCTCCTCTGCCATCGGAGATTTTTCATTATTTTTCCCCGACCCTTCCATATCAGCTATCTTTATCTGCATAAGAATTGAGATTCACACACGCAAAATTGCATTGCTGCTGGTCAACCTCTCTACATCCTGTCTCTTACCCAGCCAGGGGCAAAGCACGCAAATACAACCACCCCTTCCCGCTCTGCTATAACCTAAAACGGTCAGCCTGGAATCACTCTATCTCAAGGTTCTTCAGTTCATCAGCGTGTTCAGCCACCTTGCGGAAGGCATTAGCATATTCTTCGATTATTTCCGGATAATCGTGCTTGAACCATGGGACGCTAAAGGCCCGCTTGGGGATTGACTCAGTGACCGGAAGCGAACCAGGACCCTGTCTCACATCGCGCTTGGCATTGGCAATAACGGTGGGTTTGCCATGACCATAGACGTCGGCTTCATGCAACATCGGATGCAAGTGCAGCGGGAAGTTCAAGCCCGGTTCTACCTCAAAGCCTTCTGCGGTAACTGCCTTGCAGAACTTCTCGATTGGCAAGCCATCCAGTTCTTCCGGACGATAAAGCCCAGCAGCTGCATACCATCCGCCCATCGTCGAGCCGGAATCCTTCGGCGGCCGATGCGCCTTGATGCCTGGCGTACCTTCAAGCAAATCCCAGAACCGATTCATAGCCTTTTGGATTTCCTTTATTCGCTCGGGGTAGTATTTCAACTGTACCCGCCCTACTGCTGATGATATCTGGTGCATGCGGTGCTTGTATCCCCCGAGGGGCAAACCAGCATACTTCTTCAATTCCGGATTAGTTATGCTTCCCGGATCGCTTGACCAATCCGTTCGGATACCTGTCCGCTCATAATGTCCAAATGCAATTGCCCGCTCATATATATCTCGATCGTTAGTAACGAGCATCCCGCCTTCACCTGCCACAAGGCTCTTACCTGCCATCAGGCTAAAGGCGGCTACATGTCCAATCGTGCCCGTCATACGACCTTTGTAAAGGCCACCTTGGGCATGAGAAACATCTTCAATAACCTTTATGTTGTGTTTCTCGGCAATGGCCATTATCTCGTCCATCTCGGCTGGATAGGCACAGTAATGAACAACTACGATTGCCTTGGTATTCTCGCAGATACGATGCTCAATATCTTTCGGGTCAATGCAAAGCGTATCAGGTAAGCAATCAGCGAAGTTAATCGTCGCCCCCAACGACAGTGCCGGCAGCGCCGATGCCCAATAGGTAAGCGAAGGTGCAATGATTTCATCACCTACGCCCACCCCGCAAGCCCACATCGCTCCGAGCAATGCTGCCGTCCCATTGCAATAAGCAAGGGCATATTTCATACCCATCCATTCAGCAATTTCCTGCTCAAACTGCTTGGTGATTTCAGTCCTGCTCATCGCACCGCGTCGAAGGACATCGAGGGCAGCTTCTTCGTCCTCACGAGTGATGATAGGCCACTTGAAAATATCACCCGGGTCTTTGGTGATTGCCTTGGGACCGCCGAAAATTGCCAATTTTTCGTTCGTTGCCGACATTCTTTTTCTCCTTAAACGTTTTTCCTCTGTAAGGGCAAATCTTTCCAATCAATGAACCTTTACTCAATAATCAAACTCCGCCGAGAAATCAAGTAAATTTTTATTTCCGCCAAGTTCTCTGGATTGCCTTAAAGTGATGCAGTTTCGGCGTCGATGTATCTTTTGCATGTACAAGGACCTGCAAGATGCTGCTCCTGACTGAAAAACGGAGGATTCTCTGGCTCGGTCCGAAAGCGATACCTAACAAGATCGCCTCGGTCATTGGAAAGGACTGGGAGATTACAAGAGGCAATCCATTCATCCTCCCACCGAGGATTGACGACGAGATCGACCTTGTATTAATATTTCCCCCCAGCGATGAAGGCGTAGGAACTCACTGGTTAGCCGAGTTGCTCGACAAGGTTAACCGCAGCAAGGCAGTGGCAGTTATCTTTTTGCCAAAAGTTTCTCCTTTCCGAGAGATGCTCGCTCATTGCAGTGGTCAGTTTGTGGTTATCGACCCCCAAGCGTCCACCGCTGAGATTTCCGCCCGTATCGAAACAGCAGCAGCCTTACAACCAATCATCCGAGACCTTCACGATGATCTTGCTTCCCGATGTTCACACCTATCGTCCAAGAATCATGAAACACAAGATAACATTGAAAGGGAACTCCGACTGGCAGCCCAACTTCAACGGGCATTTCTTCCTAAGAAATTTCCGTCGGTGGGATTGGTGCGATTCTCCGCTTTGTTTAGACCGTTAGGATGGGTTAGTGGAGACATCTACGACGTAAGACGACTTGATGAAGAAAATATATGCTTCTACGTTGCAGATGTTGTCGGACATGGCTTACCAGCAGCTTTAATGACAATGTTCATTAAAAGGGCATTGTTGACCAAGCGGATAGAGGGTAATCGATATGAAATAATCTCACCTGCTGAAACCCTTTCTGCACTCAACACTGATATATGTCAGCAGAGCCTCAAGTCGCACCAGTTTTGCACCATCTTCTACGGGATAATCAATGCAAAAACGCTGACCTTACGATACGCTCGAGGCGGTCATCCCTGCCCATACCTGCTCGATAGGAATAGCGATCGGATAGAACAGATAAGTTCGAATGGTGCCATTGTGGGTATCTTCCCTGATGAAACTTTTGAAGAAAGGGAAATTCAACTCTCGGCGGGGCAACGTGTGGTTGTCTTCTCCGATGGGGCTGAAGAGCTGCTCTGTTCAGCCCATACAATGAAAACCGCAAAAACCATGCGTGAGATTCTCAACTCTGTCAGGCAGCTGCCCCTCAATGAGATGATGCTACAATTAGCCATGAAAATTGATACTCAACGTTCCAGCACAATCCATAAGGAAGACGATGCCACAATCCTGGTAATGGACATCTCTGAAGGGCATTGAGAAAATTATCAAACTTGGATTATCACAGGAATGTTTTTATCACCACCTAAAGACTGGGCGATTTTGACGCACCGCTTTGAAGACTGCCAAAACCTCCGCTGCATATTCATCTCCCCCAAGGTAGATATTTTGCGCATGGCCAGCATTGGGTATTTCGCATAATCTCTTGGGACTACCTGCTGCATGGTAGAGTCTTTCAGCATCGGTCGGTGGAGAGATTTTGTCATCCAATCCTTGAAGAATCAGCACTGGTCGAGGACTTATCCTGCCTATTTCACGGATATTGCCTGCCTGGAATAAATTGCATCCTAACTCTGCCGATGCAATGATCATACTTACCCACCGTATATATTGACGCAATGGCGAGGGAATAATTCTTATCGCACTATCCAAGACGACCGTCGGTTCAGCAAAGGGGCTATCGATGACAACCGCTTTTATCCTCTTATCTGCTCCTGCTGCTGATACCACTGCCGCCGCTCCGTGGGAAATGCCATATCCGAATATATATCGACTCTGTTGAGGATGAACCTGCCTGAGATACCTCAATGCCCCCAGTACATCGTTTGCTTCATGCACGCCGAAACTTCGGGTATGACCGTCGCTTCCCCCCTCGCCACGCATATCGAATAACAATACATTATAGCCATTATCAGCGAGTAATCGGACATAATCGAGATAACACGCCTTTGTAAGTCCTCTGCCTGGTACGAGAATTACGGTAGCATCAGATTGATCAACCGACGTTATGAACCACCCTTCAAGTCTCAAGCCGTCTATTGCTCTAAAATGGGCTGTTTCGTAATACATCTCTAATGAGCGATATGGATCAGTGGCATCGGCAAACTTTACCCAGTGTGTCATAAAGGTAGCCGTTAGGTATGGTACTGCAATTGCTATTACTATAATCACCCGAACAATGGTTTTAGGAATATATTTCCATAAAGGTCTTCGGGCACTCCGGTGAATAAAAAAAATTGCTGACAAGACCATATTCACCAGCCGATCGATAAGCCAGACGACGATATGCAGCGCCAGCAGAAAATATATTGCAATACCCAATTCTGACCATTGAACGCTCATCTGAGGCGTCACTGCTGTGAGTGCAATCATATATCCTGCCACCACCGCAACCAACAGTGTCAAATAAACAAGATGGTATGCCTTGACCTTGCTGGGAAAATCCGGTCTGAATAACAGAACGTAAGCAGCAAATCCGGGCAACACTGCAAAATGCACTGCTTCAGAAGGCGATTTACTTATAATCATCCCCACCGCCAAGGAAGATGCCGATGCCACCAGAAAAACGATAAAACGAAAATACATCGGCATTCGTCGTCGTAGCATAACCTTTTTATCCTATCATCCTCTTCTGGAAATCCACTAAAAGAAACTCCATTACAGGACAAAAAGCATGGGGAAAGCCATAAACGACTTTGCATGCTAACAACAGTAGCATGATAAGACAAGGTAAAACTATCCGATTATGATGACTTTTCCGCCAAGCAGGTTGGTATCAATATCACCCGACAGCAGCGTTATATTCCTGCTATTGGCTACGGGTATTCGATTAGCCAGTAAGAATGCTCCTTATGCTGTATATGTCCCTGCGGTGGTCTTACCACCCTTTCCTGTCCAGTTAGTATGGAAGAACTCACCTCTTGGTTTATCAACACGTTCATAGGTATGAGCGCCGAAGTAATCCCGCATTGCTTGCAATAGATTCGCCGGCAGACGTTCGCTACGATAACCATCATAAAACGCCAAAGCTGAACTAAAGGCCGGCACCGGTATGCCGAGTTTAATCGCCTGCGTGATTACCCGTCGCCATGCAGCCTGGTTCTTGCGAACTACCGAGCGGAAGTAAGGCACAAGCAGCAAGTTCTCCGGCTGGGTCTTCTTACTGAAGGCATCCTTTATTCGACCGAGGAACTGGCTTCGAATAATGCACCCCCCACGCCAAATTGCTGCAATACCACCATAATTGAGATTCCAGCCGAAATGCTCTGCCGCTGCTTTTAGCAACATAAATCCCTGTGCATAGGCAACAATCTTGGATGCGTACAATGCTTGTCGAATACTTTCGATAAACTTTGCCTTATCACCTTTGAAAACCCGTTTAGGACCTCGAAGCTTCGTCGAAGCCTCTACTCGCTGCTCCTTCAAAGCCGAAAGACACCTTGCAAAGACTGCTTCACCAATCAGCGTCAATGGCATACCCAACTCCAAGGCACTGATGACTGTCCATTTGCCTGTACCTTTCTGACCTGCAGTATCGAGGATTACATCTACTATGGG
>JAGHBS010000235.1 GCA_021160865.1 Planctomycetota bacterium
ATCGTGCGTGAGGGCATCGGCTTCTTTCTCGCTCAAACCGTAATCTCGCCTATACCGTGTCTTCCTGGCCATCGGCAGTTCGCCAATCTCGGCAGATATCCGCTCACGCCAGGATTTGTCAACTATTACCGGAACCAAATCCGGATCGGGAAAGTACCTGTAATCGTGCGCTTCTTCCTTGCCCCTCTGGAATTCGCAGATGCCTAAATCATCGCGATAGCCCCAATTCTGCTTGCCTAACCGTTCAAGCGACCAATCCTTACCGAGTTTGGCAATCTGTTGGCGATGATACTCGATAACCCATTCGACCGTTCGTTCCAATGAACGGAAACTATTGAGATTTTTCACCTCGAAGATGGGCGTAAAATATCCTGCCGATTCAACAAAAACTCGATCAGGCTGACCAATCCACATTGATATGTTTGGCTCGAACCGCATTTGCCCTTTTTCCATATCTGCCTGGGACACGCCGAGCCATCGCACCAACCGCTGCATGTACCGAGCGTAACTCATCACCTCCTCAACGCTATTCATGTGCGGATGAGAAACGATTTCAAGCAACGGCACGCCTGCCCGATTCAAATCAACCCCCGTATGAGCAGGAAATTCATGAATGTTCTTACCGGCATCTTCTTCAAGGTGCGCCCGGATAATCCCAATCCGCTTGGTCCGACCGTCGGAAAGCGGTATCTCAAGGAAGCCATCAACAGCCAAGGGCAAATCGTACTGACTTATCTGGTAATTCTTGGGTAAGTCCGGATAGTAATACCCCTTGCGGTCCCATTTGGTAAAATCTGGAATGGTACAATTCAACGCGAGGCCGACCTTGATTGCATAATCAACCGCCTTTTTATTTATCACTGGCAAGGCTCCAGGCATGCCGATGCAGACCGGACAAGTATGCGTATTAGGCTCATCACCGAAGCGATTCAGGCATCGGCAGAACATCTTGGTCTGCGTAGCCAACTCGACGTGTATCTCCAAGCCTATAACAGGCAGGATATTGTTTGACGACTCAATCATTGCTCATCTTCCCTGATACTCTTCTTCCAGCCATAATGTCTTTTTAATTTTCCTCGTTTACCTAACGCACCAGATACCCCCCATCAACTACAATTGTTGCACCGGTGATATATCTACCTGCATCAGAAGCCAGTAAAAGCATCGCTCCGGTAAGTTCGATCGGCTCACCCCATCTACCAAGCGGGATATGTGCGATGATTTCGGCATTACGCTTGGGGTCTTCCTGAAGCGGGCGGGTCATATCCGTCCTGAAATATCCCGGGGCAATGGCGTTTACCGTGATTCCACGATGCGCCCACTCGTTAGCCAACGAGCGCGTCAAGCCGAGTATGCCTGACTTGGCAGCGGTATAACCGACAATCGTCCAGCCAGCCAG
Organism: Planctomycetota bacterium; assembly: GCA_021160865.1. GTDB lineage: Bacteria > Planctomycetota > Phycisphaerae > SM23-33 > SM23-33 > JAGHBS01. The sequence goes on from JAGHBS010000235.1 coordinate 1,400, forward strand.
GAAACTCGACAGACTCGCCACGTTTATAATCCGCCCGCCCTTATCCCACATCAATCTTGCTGCTTGCTGGGACAAATCGAAGGCAGCTGTCAGATGTACCTCCAGAATCTTCCGCCATTGCTCCATGGGGAAATCAATTGCAGGGGCGCGGTGCGTGATACCTGCATTATTCACAAGGATATCAATTCCGCCGATTCGCTCGGCAGCCTGGTTAATCAGCCCGTATCGGGCATGGTCGTCGGACAAATCACGACTAATCACGACGATTTTGCGGCCAAATTCCTTAGCCGCCTCAGCTGCTTCAGGCGCATCGGCATGCCGAGAGATAACAGCGACATCAGCCCCTGCTGCCAGTAGCGCCTTGGTAAACTCCAGACCAAGCCCGCGATTACCACCAGTGACAACCGCTCGTTTACCATCGAGATTGAATTGCGAAAGGTAAGGATTCATCACCCATCACACCTACATCCATTCACCACATCTATTGGACGCTATCATTCCAATCATTTTCCTTGAATCCCAACGATTCTACGCATCCTCGATTAATTCAGGCTTCAATTGTCCAAGGCCGATTGTTTGCTCCAAGACGCGGGCTGCCTGGAGAAGGGTTTGCTCGTCGAATACATTCGCAAGTAATTGAACTGCCAATGGCAGATTTGACTTACTCAATCCGACGGGTATGGAAATTCCTGGAATGCCTGCCAGATTTGCCCCGATGGTAAAAACGTCGCTCAGGTACATCTTCAGCGGGTCATCGGTCTTTTGCCCGATGGGAAATGCCAATTCCGGTGCCGTCGGACAAAGCAGGACGTCGCATTTCTCAAAAGCAGCGTCGAAATCATTCTTGATTAGCCGTCTGACCTTCAATGCCTTGAGGTAATACGCATCATAATAGCCGGCTGATAGTGCATATGTGCCAAGCATGATCCTTCGTTTTACCTCGTCGCCGAAACCTTCTGCCCGCGTCTTACTGTAAAGTTCGATAATATCGTTGACTTTCTGAGAGGTGCGTCTGCCGTAATGAACTCCATCGTATCGGGCAAGGTTGCTCGATGCTTCCGATGTAGCAATGAGGTAATAACACGCAATTGCATAGGATGTAATTCTGCCTGCTGAATCAATGTCAATCCTGCTATGGGGTAAGGAAACCTCGATTATTTCCGCCCCTGCCTTATCGAAAATTTCAATCGCTTTCTCGAGGGCATCAATGACCTCCTGATCAATTGAATCATGCTGGAACTCTTTTACAATTCCGACACGAAGTCTTTTATTAATCGAATCGTCCAAAGCAGCAAGATAATTCGGAACAGGTTCGTCAACGCTGGTGGAATCGCGCGCATCATGCCCCGCAATTACTTCCAGCAGAAGGGCAGCATCCTTCACGTCGCGGGTGATTGGGCCAATCTGATCGAGGCTTGAACCGTACGCCACGAGCCCGTACCTGCTGACTCGTCCATAAGTAGGTTTCAGTCCGACAACACCACAAAAGGCAGCCGGCTGGCGGATTGAACCACCGGTATCAGAACCAAGTGCTGCGACACACATCCTCCCTGCCACTGCAGCAGCAGAACCACCTGAAGACCCCCCAGGCACGCGGGAGGTGTCCCACGGATTGCGTGTGATGCCGAAGGCAGAGTTCTCCGTCGAAGAACCCATTGCAAACTCGTCCATATTGGTCTTGCCGAGGATTATCGCATCGGCTTCAATGAGTTTCTCTACGACAGTAGCATCATAAGGCGAGCGAAAATTATCGAGTATCCTTGAAGAACACGTCGTTAGCCCAAATGATGTGCAGATATTGTCCTTTATCGCCAACGGCAGACCGGCAAGTAATCCTAACTGCTCACCTGCAGATCGTTTCTTATCTATCTGTTCTGCCCGCTGTAATGCCTCCTCGGTAAATACTTGATTATAGGCACAAATCTTCGGATTTAACGACTCGATAGCGTCGAGATAGCTACGCGTAGCCTCCGTGGCAGAGACCTCCCCCGTCGCAATGGCATCGCGTAGTTCAAGTGCAGATAATTCGATTATCTTACTCATTGGGACTCTCCAATGACCTTGGGAACCTTATAGAGATTCCCCAGCCGAGCTGGCGCATTAGCCAATGCCTTTTCGACCGAGAGCGATTCACCTGCCTTATCATCAGCCAGTACGTTCGAAATATCCAATGCATGTGCCATCGGCTCGACACCGTCAGTGTCAAGTTCTTTCAACATATCAACATAAGATAAGATGTCAGCAAACTGTTTGCCGAAGCGTGAAATCTGCTCATCGGTCAACTCAATCCGACTTATCAGCGCAATGTGCCGAATGAATTCCTCGTTTATCTCACTCTGCTTCATGGCTCAAATCCTCACTAAGACTGATAACGACTTTTATAATGATGTAGAATGGTTGATTTCATGTCAATAAAAGCCGATAAATGATAAAGATAAAAAGCATCTTTATTGACCTTTGCAAAAACTGCAGTTATAGTTCAATCATTATTGATACGAAAATAGGCTATGGGAAAGGCACAATACATAGAGACTGAGGCACGGGTTCTGGAGGCCCTGCCCAATGCCATGTTCCGCCTGGAAGTCCAACTGGGCAACAAGACCCATCAGCTAATTGGACACATCTCCGGACGGATGCGTCGAAATTATATCCGCATTCTACCTGGCGATCGTGTCATCGTCCAGATAAGCCCATATGATCTGACCAAGGGCAGAATCGTTTATCGGCAAAAATAATCTTTATCCCGCCTTTACAAAAGTTGCCTCGAATCGCATCTCAGTAAGTCAGCCAAAGACGCAATTATCATACGCCCTTTCAAGAATAACCTTTCGTATATCGCCGGGACTTTCGATTGGATAATGTGTCTCAATCCAAAATTGATTTATATCCGCCAAACTATGGACATCACCGGTATTGACTATTGGTAGGTTCAACCTTTTTGATACTTCCAGTGCCATTTCTGCATCAGGATGTTTGTGATTGCCGCTGTAATACTCAATAGCATCCGGCAAGATTTTGCTCTTGAGTATTTCGGCACCGCCTGCCCATCGGAAAGGGTGAGCTAATACACTCAGGCAGCCGTCCTGTCGGGACTTTTGGAGAATCTGCTCTGCAGAGCGGAGTTTGAGATATTCCGAATCGGTCGTACCAAGAACCAATATATGTTGCGAACCATCGACACCAGTACTTAATTCCACACCCGGGAAAATCCTTATTTCTGGAAAACCACTCTGGAGTTGAGCAATTTCCTCATCACTCCAAACGGCATTATGCTCGGTGATAAAAACGGCATCATATCCTGTCTGTATCAGCCGTTCCATCATCGCTGCCGGCGTATTCTGGCTGCAGGCACTATATCGACTTGTATGCAGGTGCAATTCTACTTTCATTCCCGAAACATCCTTCCTTTACTTATCGAAATCGGCTATCTGCAAATAATCAATTGGACGGAAGATCAAAATTCTGCCCAGCGGGGTGTGCGAGGAAATGGGATAACATCGCGGATATTGCTCATACCGGTAGCAAATAGAATTGTCCTTTCAAATCCCAAGCCAAATCCTGCGTGTGGCACCGTGCCGTACCGACGCAGGTCAAGATACCACCAATAATCATCAGGATTCATCCCCAAAGATTCCATCCTACTGATTAGAACATCCAGTCGTTCCTCTCGCTGTGAACCGCCGATAATCTCACCAATCTTCGGCACCAGTACATCCATCGCTGCTACCGTTTTACCATCGTCGTTCACTCGCATGTAGAACGGCTTTATCGAGGCAGGATAATCGGTAATTATCACCGGTTTATTAAAAGTCTCCTCAGTTAAAAATCTCTCATGCTCAGTCTGAATATCTTTTCCCCATTCGGGGGGAAATTGCCAATCACGATTCGCTTTTTTCAAAATCTCCATCGCATCAGTATAACTCATACGGACAAATTCACTTTGTACAACGTTTTCAAGCCTCTCGATAACATTCTCATCTATCCACTTGTTGAAGAATTCCATATCCTCCCGACAGCGTTCGAGGATGGTCTGGAAAATATACTTCAGGAACTCTTCGGCAAGGTCGGCATCATCGGTAAGATCACAGAACGCCATCTCAGGTTCAACCATCCAAAACTCTGCAAGGTGTCGAGGGGTATTGGAATTCTCAGCACGGAAGGTCGGCCCGAAGGTATATACTCTTCCCAAGGCACAGGCGTAGGCTTCAGCCTCCAATTGACCCGAAACCGTCAGGTTCGTCTTACAGCCGAAGAAGTCCTTCTCAAAATCCTCCTGACCTGGCTCAAGCGTGGTCACGCGGAACATCTGACCTGCACCTTCACAATCGCTGGTTGTGATTATCGGCGTATGCAGGTATATAAATCCACGTGATTGGAAAAACTCGTGAATAGCTAAAGACATTGTGCTGCGCACACGGGCGATAGCACCGAAGGTGTTAGTACGCGGGCGAAGATGCGCCTGCGTGCGAAGAAACTCAAAACTATGCCTCTTGGGCTGAATCGGATAATTCTCCGGATCGCACCAGCCTACCACATGAACCTCATCAGCCTGAACTTCTACAGGTTGACCGGCTCCGGGGCTCTCAACCAGCTTACCCTTGACGATTATCGAACAGCCAGTCGTTAAATGAACAACCTCCGTCTCGTAATTTGGCAGTGTCGGCGTGGCGACTACTTGCAGCGTCGAAAAGCAAGAACCATCATTGACGGTGATAAAACTCAAGGGATTTTTGCCCTTATGATTTCGCACCGTCCTGACCCAACCTGCAACTTCCACTGCCGTACCAATGGGTACATTCGTCAAAACATCCTTTATTAGCATCCTATCCATAACCGCCTCCTAATTCTTTATATTCCCCTGATTAGTCTTGCCAGTCAATCGGTTTAATCACTACAATACCCTACCATCAGTAGTAATCTATAAAACCGATAACCCCTGTTTATTCCAAGAAAGGAGAAGTGTGTAAGAATGAATCTGGGCAAAGCAGAAATCTATCCGCGTAAACCTATAGTTGCTGGTTCGTATGCAACCTTGACCTATACCTATACCGTTGGTCATTGCATTGACGATAGCGGGTTCATCAAGATTGCCTTTCGGAAGATGGAAGATTTTGGCCAGCCACAATTCGACAATCCCAAAGCAGCCAACTACTGCAGCATTAGCACCACGGGAAATTGCAAAATCTTCCCCCGCTGGGATGATACGGGAAACATCAGACCGTATACCAAGGCGCTGTATCTTCAATTACGCTATGGATACCTCCAGAAAGGTGAGAAAATCATCATCATATTCGGCGATACTTCAAAGGGCAGCCCGGGCTGGCAAATGCCAACCTTCTGCCAGGATGCATTCGAGTTCAAAACATACGTTGATCCCATCGCAACGTACAACTTCAAGGAATTGCCTCAAAGTCCGTCGGTTCGTATTATACCTGACAAGCCTGCCAGAGCAGTTTGTATCGCTCCCTCACAAGCAGCGGTTAATCAAAAGTTCACGTATTATCTCAAACTCGAAGACATCTGGGGTAATCCTACCGCTAAACCAAAACGATTTATTCATCACGGGTTCAAAAAACCTGGCATCTATACCATCAAGGCGATTGATAAAAAAACTCGCTTATCAGCCCAGAGCAATCCCATCGAAGTAGTCGCTGATGATAAACCACTAAATCGATACTGGGCGGACTTTCACGCTCAATCAGGCGAAACGATTGGAACGAATACGATAGAAGATTACTTCCATTTTGGCAGGGATTACGCCTTGCTGGACATCCTTGGACATCAGGGAAACGATTTTCAGATAACCGACGAGTTTTGGGCGAAGATAAACCAGACGACGAAAAAGTTTTATCAACCGGGCAAGTTCGTCACATTCCCCGGCTTTGAATGGAGTGGCAATACGCCTCTGGGCGGTGATAGAAATGTCTTTTTCGAATCCGAAGGTGGCCGTATAACTCGATCAAGTTGTGAACTAATTCCCAATCAAAAGTCAAAATATCACGACTCGCCCACTGCTGATGATCTATTTAAAAACCTCAAGAAATCGAAAGGCCCAAAATCATTTGTCTTCGCACACGTCGGCGGACGATATGCCAATCTTGAAATGCACGATCCTGACATTGAAGTTGCCGTGGAGGTACACTCCGGATGGGGTACATTCGAATGGCTCGTCAACGAAGCATTCAAGAGGGGTTATCGCATTGGAATATGTGCCAATTCCGATGGCCACAAGGCCAGGCCCGGTGCTGAATACCCTGGCGGCGGAAAGTTCGGCTCACTTGGCGGGCTGACGTGCATACTGGCCAAACGGCTCGACCGGAAAAACATCTACGAAGCAATGAAGGCAAGGCATTTCTACGCAACCACGGGCAACCGAATGCTACTCGATGTAAAAATCACCACGGCTGACGGTAAAGAGGCGATTATGGGCGATGTTCTCGAGATCGGGGAAAGAAAGGCAACCCTCCATATCCGCATCGCTGGTACCGCCCCGATTGAGGCAATCGAACTACGAAATGGTCCGAATACAATACGGACGATACGCCCATCCGACCTTGCCAATATTCAACTACCCGAGGATGAAAAGCAAAGCAGGCGGATAAAAATTGTCTTTTCCGGCGCGGAAGTACCTGGAAGATACCGCCCGGCAAGCTGGGACGGG
>JAGHBS010000047.1 GCA_021160865.1 Planctomycetota bacterium
AGTTAATTATGATAGAACAATATCCGACAGATGCAGATTTGAATGCCTTATCTGGCACATATGATGCTGAGCAGGAAATCCCATTTCCTGCCATCGGTGAATCGCCCTACTACACAGCCTTTTACAAGATGCTTTATCGGCTCTTGAAGGTGGCTCGGCGGGCAGGGGACTTGAGGGTTTTTAAAGATGGCGATCTTACCTTCGGCGTTCGGGCAGGTAAGTTCTTCAACGGTGATTCGACAATTGATTTCTCGCAAGTCACTTCTCAACCACTTACCAACAATGCCACCAATTACATCTATATCACCGCCGATGGCACGCTGATGGTAAACACGAGCGGCTTTCCTGATCCGTCCGATACGCCACACATCCCCCTGGCAACGATAACCACCTCTGCTGGGGGATACGATGGCCGTGATTCGACCGATGGCGGCGATATAACCGATTACCGAGGGCGGGGACTTTTGACCGTCGCTTCAGGGCTGACAGCTGCTAACGCCAATACACTTAGCAATGGCTCGAATGCCGACTCGCTGCACATTCACGACCCGTTATCAGCCACGATTACCGACCCCGGCGATGCAGGGGCGATTCCAGTCGATAAAAGTGGGACATGCCTGCTGGAAACCTCTGCCGCCGAGACTCGCACGCTCGCTGACCCGCCTGTAGTTGGCAGGATAATCTCACTGGCGTTCAAGACTGACGGTGGCGATTGCGTCATCACTGCTGCCTCTGCGGTCAACCAGGCAGGCAACAACACACTTACCTTCAACGATGCCGGCGATCATATCATTCTTGCCGCTATTGAAGTTGGCAGCCACCTTCGCTGGCGAGTTCTCTGCAATGATGGTGTGAGTTTATCAACGAGTTGATTATGGAATTGAAAGCGACAAATAAAGGGAAGACGAATCTGCCGTTTGCAGTAAATGAGCGGCGATTGCTTACTATTCGTGCCGAGAGGATAGCCCCGAAGTATCTTATCGCCGGCAAGCCTACCATTCAGGCAGGCAAGCCTACCATTCAGGCAGGCAAGCCGCCGAAGGTAGATGCCCAGCAGGTACGAATTGAACGATACCCTACGCACAATGCCAGGTATTACCGGATAGCAATTGAAACCGTCTCTTGGGCAGTCAATATCCAGCTAAATGGTGGCAGTTCTGCTGATGATGAGGAGCGCTTGCAAGATATTGTTGAAGAATTGCTTGCTATAGATGAGGTGGTGGAAATAACAAATGAGCCTGCTTCATTACATTGACAACGAAGTTCCCGGCTTTGGCGAATGGGATGCGGTCGTTCAGTCCGGCTCATCAACCATTGTGCAGGCTACCGATGCTGCCTTTCCGGAGCGTGGCTCTCTGGGCCTGCGAACCACTATTGTCGGTACGAGTCCTGCATATGTTCGTAAGGATAACATGAATGTTTCAATTGCACCAGGGCAGACAATTTACACTGCCTTTATGGCACGCTTTGCCAATAAGCCTTCAAGCTACACCAAGATCTCGCAAGGATACAATGTATCTGGTGATACTCTCTATGTTTTGTACACAAACTCTTCAGGGGTTTTCGAATGGTACATTGCCGATGATGCAGGCAATTTCCATGGGTTTACTGGTTCTACTGATTGCTCCGATAATAATTGGCATTGGGTAGTTATTGGATTGCACAGGGCGTCATCGTCAACTGGAGCAGATGGTTGGGGCAAACTCTGGGTAGATGGCATTCTTGAAGCACAATATACTTCGGTAGATAATTACGATAGACTTTCTGACTTTGACCAATTCCGGTTAGGTGTTCCTTCTCACGCCCGTGACGGTTTTGTTATCGATCATGATGAGATTAAAATTACCGCTGATACTTATCCTGAACCTTATGTTCCGACACCGAGTAGCGATTACCTTCAAGCCCAGCGGATTGTAGTACTGTATAGGCAAGGTGATGCAGATAGCAGAGCCTTTGCTGATTATTGCGTCGAAAGTCTTTCCATTCCAAGATGCAATTTATGTCCACTGCCGAATGCTTCGGGTAATGAGACCTTGACCGATTACGCCACTTTTCAGGCAGAAGTCGAAAATGACCTATCCGATTGGCTCGACCGCAATCCGACAGTGAAGTCCAATTGTATGTGTTTTCTTATTGGCTATGGCGTGCCGGGGTATTTTTATCATAATGGTCTGAAGCATTCAGCCACCTCGAGGTTGATGAACTTCGGGGCGACGTTTTCATCAAAAAGTTCTAACCCGCTTTACAATCCCGATACAGTCGAGCGATTGACCAAGTCGACCCTTGGTGGGAAATATCTTTCCGTCCGCATCGATGCCGACACACTCGCGAACGCCAAGGCAATGATAGATCGTTCGTTGACGGTTTCGGCATTATCAGCACTACCTGCAACCGATATTCTTTATAGCGGTGATGGTGATTATAGGGTATCTCTCGACTGCCAGCACTTGCGGATTATTACCGAGGCAATTGAGGAAACCGTCAATAATGATGCGTTCATCTTTGGTACGGCACCGCATTACTACGGCACGGCAGGGGAGAGGGTAGCGGCTATTTTCGATAAAGAATATTCAGCCGATTCATTGCGGACAACGGCAGCCGACCTCTCCAGGGCAATTATAACCTACAATTACGCTGCTGGGGCGGGTTTTTCCGAGGCCGCTGATATGATTTCACCAACGCCATTTTTCGAAATGTTGCGAATCGACGGCACATTCGCAGAGGCAATTGCAGTAGCGGTTGCACATTTAGATTATACTGCGGTTGCCATCGGAAATCCTCTAATGACTGTAGCATTTCGTAAAAATGGATATAACATCTATAAAGGAGTTGGTGGAGTAGAACATATCAATTGGGATAATCCAGTTGCATATCTGCGGGCAGAACAGCAAGTAATTACATTTAGAGAAAACCTCATTCCACATCAGCAGTATATTTATGCAGTTCGTGCAGTATCATCTTCTGGAATAGTTGAACATAATACGAATGTAATTACTTATGTTGAAATTGATGAGCAGGGCAACTTATCGCCTTTGCCACTCGCTAAGCCAATTAATCTGGATGTAGCGACTACAGAGAGCGGCATATTTGTAGCATTTTCAT
>JAGHBS010000197.1 GCA_021160865.1 Planctomycetota bacterium
CTCGCACGATGGTATCCGCACGCGGGCTGTAATAAAGTTCAATCAAACTGGTGTAAAAACACTCATCCTGCAATATGCGAATCTCGAACCGCTATGATAATGTGATAATATAAACAACATAGTACTCCTTCATTCGTCAAACCGATTATGAAAGAGCAAGGACGATGACGAACAGCAGAAACACTAAAGATAAGCCATCGACTCGATGTAGGCAGATGGGAATTGCCCCGGGCATATTCCCCCCGGGCGAGCTAAATGCCATCACCGACGTAGCCGGCGTGAAGGTCGGACATCTCACCGTCATCGAAGGTGATGATATTCGCACCGGGGCTACGGCAATTTTGCCCCACGGTGGCAATATCTTTCAGGAAAAGGTCCCCGCGGGATTAGCCATCGGCAACGGCTACGGTAAATTGACAGGGGCAACCCAGATTATCGAACTCGGCGAGATTGAAACCCCAATAGTCCTAACCAATACATTAGCCGTACCACGGGCTGCTGATGCAATCCTCGATTGGACGCTCTCTCAACCGGGCAACGAAAAGGTGCTATCGATTAGCCCCGTCGTAGGCGAAAACAACGATGGTAAATTGAACAACATCCGCCGAAGATACCTCACCGCCGAGATGATTATAAAGGCAATTGAGACAGCCTCTGACGGCGAAGTTGCCGAAGGCTCGGTCGGTGCCGGTACTGGCACGATAGCATTTGGCTTCAAGGGCGGGATCGGTACCAGTTCACGTCGGCTACCGGAAAATATCGGTCAATGGACCATCGGGGTACTGGTACAGACGAACTTCGCCGGCGTGTTGCAAATCGTCGGTGTGCCCGTCGGAAGAGAACTGGGACGGTATTACCTCAAAGATAATACCGAAGATGACTCTACCGGCTCGGTAATGATAATCCTCGCTACCGATGCACCATTATCAGACAGGAACTTATCACGCCTTGCCAGAAGGGCATTGGCAGGACTCGCAAGGACTGGGGCATCAATGACAAACGCCTCGGGTGATTTCGCTATCGCATTTTCCACCGCACAATCTGTCCGAAGAACTCCCCAGCGGAGGAAAAATCAATCTGCAATCATGGAACTACCAAACGATAAAATCTCACCACTGTTCCAAGCAGCCATCGAGGCAACTGAAGAGGCAATATACAACTCGCTATTCATGGCAACGACCATGACAGGCTATCAGGGTAATACCGCCGATGCCTTACCACTCGATAAGGTCGAAGAACTGATGCGAAAGTACGGCAGAAAGAAATAATCCTCATCGCACAATTTTACATCATCCAATTACCAAACTGGTGGTGGATCATCATCTTCACCTGTACCCGAAAATAGACGATTATTGCCATCGTCGCTGAATTTGCCATCCTCTTCGATAACATATCCCAATTCCCGAGGCGTCATTGATTTGACATGACCATCGCAAAAACTGACGACCACTTTTCCCCCGTGCCGAGGGTCAACCGCGGTTCGAGGACTACCAAAATCACCCGTGCCTCGATCAGAGCGAGCGGTCAAACGTGGAGGGTCTAAAGACCATCCATGATTACTCAAACTCGTTGTCTCCCTGCCATCGTTGGAATAAGGCGTACGCTGACTTGCAGGATAAGCTGCAGCCGTTCCCATGGAATCAGCCGCCATTACCGTCGTTCCAGCCATGATGGAACTTACTTGCACGGGAAAGTTTCGATACCCTTCACCACTCGGGCTATTTCGTGCATTACCAAGAAACTGATAGTTGTAGCCATAGGCGTAATTGCGCTCATCAACGCGTTCTGGGGCGGCTGGACATTTATAGACGTCGTTGGTGTAATCCTGTCTATCGCCACCATTTGCCTTGGAAGTAGCAGGATGGTCAAACGGAATTGCACCGACCAATGCTCCCATCGTAGCTACCCATCGCGGTCGATACTTCCAGCCATTGCCTACCCAATAAAGATTGCTGCCGTTATCCTTTCCGAAACGCCCTGGAAGAATCACGTCATTATTATCCATCGCGTAATAATTCCATCCGATAGCAAGATTCCGCTGACGAGTAGCGCAAAGAATCTCCTTTGCATACTCCTTTGCCCTGCCAAGTGCCGGCAATAAAATCGAAATCAGCAAAGCAATAATGGAAACCACCACGAGCAATTCCACAAGCGTAAAACCATTACTTCGTCTTACTGTTGCAATCTTGACCACCTTCATCAAACTATCTCCTTTCATCAAAATATCCTCACCGGAAGGAAAGCAATACATGTACCAGACGGAAGGCGAAGAGATAATCCCTATATTTAGCGGAAATTACACAACTACACCGACCTGCTACGGATGGCTTGACACATCTGATATGAACAAAATTTGCTCACAAGAGAGAGATTTATGAACAACAATACGACTTTTGCCCCTGTAGAAGGTACTCTGCGATCCCCCATCAATGATAGCCAATCAAAGGGCTACTCCAGCGAATAAAGCACCATCCCCGTGGAAATCTTCGGATAAAAGTAGGTGCTTTTGTGTGGCATGGACTCACCGGCAAGGGCAACCTGCTTGACCTTCTCAATCGGTGTACCCTGCAGGAGTACGACCAGGTCCGCAACATCACCCGTCGGTCGAGATTCCGAGGCTGATATCCGTGATAACGCCTCAAGTGTGTCAGCGGTGTAATCTATTCGTGTATCATCCGTCCAATAGCGCTTGAGATATTGTGCAATGATAACCTCGTGCAGGACAACCGTATCCAATTGGGCTAAAACGGGGTTTCGACCCTGGAGCAATCGTTCAACGGCGGTGGCATCCTTCACTTTTCCAATTACACCAGCCCCGCTACGAGCGATAAACGCCATCGCACCAGCACCGAAA
>JAGHBS010000090.1 GCA_021160865.1 Planctomycetota bacterium
ATCGACGGTGGATACAATTTATGGGCTTGGGAGTTTGTGTAATTTTTTTCGTAATAAAATATAATGAGTAAGAGATAATGAAAACATACATGGCAAAACCCGGTGAGATAACTGCAAAGTGGTACCTGGTCGATGCTGAGGGTAAGGTACTTGGTCGACTTGCTACGAAAATTGCGACAATCTTGATGGGCAAGCATCGTCCGGAATATACCCCCCACGTTGATACTGGCGATTTCGTTATCGTTGTAAATGCCGAGAAAATTCGCCTGACCGGTAAAAAATGGACGGATAAGCAATATGATTGGTACACAGGTTATCCGGGTGGGCATAAGGTGATTTCTGCAGAAAGGATGCGTCAAAAGCATCCTGATAAAATCATCTGCGAGGCAGTTCGACGAATGCTGCCGAAGAATCGCCTTGCTCGACACATGCTGCGGAAACTAAAGGTTTACGCGGGCCCCGATCATCCGCATCAGGCACAGAAGCCTGAAAAACTGGATCTGTAAAAAGTCGAAGGGTATTTTGTCAAAAGACGAAATGTTTTGATAGTAAAGTAGGGAAACGATGGCAGAGGAAACGATTACAAACGAGGCAGTTAGTCCGACGCAGGAGCCCCTTCCCCCGAAGAGTTATATCTGGGGCACGGGTCGGCGTAAGACGGCTGTTGCACGGGTGCGAATACGTCCGGGTACGGGGAAAATTCTAATTAACAAGCGGACGGTTGAAGATTATTTCCCCTCCCTTCGTGATCAACTTGCGGTGAAAAGTCCGCTTGAGCGAACCAACCTTATGGGGAAGTATGATGTCTGGGCAAATGTCCGAGGCGGCGGACTTACCGGCCAGGCCGATGCTGTCAAACTCGGACTGGCAAGAGCATTGGCAAAGGCTGCTCCGGAACTTACCGAAACCCTCCGTAGAGAAGGGCTTCTCACCAGAGACCCTCGAATGAAAGAAAGGAAGAAATACGGACAAAAGGGCGCAAGGAAACGCTTCCAGTTCTCAAAACGATAATTTTTAGAAGCTTTTCAGCCACAAGCATCCCCGAGCCCCAATCCATCGAGAAACAGAGATTGGGGCTTGTTTTTTTACTAGCTTTCCAATATTGTATCGCCATTCCGACTTTCGTTCGTTTACATGCTTTTCGGGGAAGGTAGGCTTAGCGTTATCGGGTGAGGTGAATTTAATGATGGGGCAGGTGAGGTAAGATGAAGAAAATACGTGTGGCATTGATTGGTGGCAGCGGATACACCGGCCTGGAGGCGCTTCGGTTGTTGCGACGGCATCCTGCTGTTGAGTTGGTCGGTATCTTTGGTCCGCCTGAGGAAACCGGGCCGATTGATGGTTTTCACCCTATCCTGACCAAAACTGTAGAAATCCCCCAGCAGCCTTATCATATCTCCAAGATAGCCGATGCCGCTGACCTTGCAATGCTGGCTGTGCCACATAAGGTGGCTATGAAATATGTCCCCGACCTTCGAGAGGCAGGTATCCGTGTTATCGATTTCTCCGCAGATTATCGCCTCAAGGACGCCAAGGTCTATGAGCGATGGTACTGCCCCCATAGCGACGCAGAGCGATTAAAAGAAGCGGTCTACGGATTACCCGAATATTACAAAGATACCATCGCATCAGCCAATCTTGTTGCCAATCCTGGCTGTTATCCAACCTGCGCTATCCTCGCCCTTGCACCGATTATCAAGGCAGGACTTATCAAACCGGAAGGAATTATCGTAAATGCCATCAGCGGTATCACCGGAGCAGGAAGAACTCCTTCGCCAAAGCAACATTATCCCCGCCGAAATGAAAACTTCGAGCCATACGCCCCTGGCAAACATCGCCACATGCCTGAGATGGAGGAAGTCCTAACTGAGATCACGGACAGCAAAGTGGAAATCCTCTTCGTCCCGCACCTTTGCCCGATGGATAGAGGAATGCTCTGTACTATCTACGCTGTCCCCAACGGAGAAGTTGATTCCGATAAATTGACGCAAGTGCTTCAAGAAGCGTATGTAAACGCTCCTTTCGTTCGGGTCAGACACGATGCCTTGCCAGCGACCAAAGATGTAGCCACTACCAACTTCTGTGACCTTGCTGTTCGCGTCGAAAAAAGCAGAGTCATTCTATTTTCGGCTCTGGACAATCTGCTCAAAGGTGCCTCCGGACAGGCAGTGCAAAATATGAATATCATGTTTGGCCTTGATGAAACAGTCGGGTTGTATTAGCGTAAGTTCCTGATAGCAACGTAGATATATCTATTCGAGGTAATTTGGCTCGTTCGTAAAGACGGTGCAATCGTCATCATGCCGAGGATACGACACATTACCTTACCGCAAGGATTTCGAGCAGCAGGGGTGCATTGCGGGATAAAGACATCCCGTCAGGAGGATTTAGCCATCATAGTGGCAGACAAGCCCGCAGCAACGGCATTGCTTACGACCTCCAACCAGATAATCGGAGCTCCGGTGCAATGGTCGCGAAATGTCCTGCCAAGAGGATATGGATATACCCGGGGCATTGTTATAAACTCTGGTAATGCCAATACTTGCGTTGGGGCAAGTGGATTGGCTGATGCAGAAAGGATGGCGCGGTATGCCGCTGGCGCGATAGGGTGTAAGCCGAAAGAATTGCTCGTCGCTTCGACGGGGATAATCGGTAAACCCCTGCCAATGAAGAATGTTCGTGAAGGGATTGAAGCAGCAGCCCGTCGGCTTTCAAGGCATAACGACCGAGCCGTGCTGCGGGCGATGATGACTACTGATACAAAAGAAAAATACGCTATCGTTCAAGAACGCATTGGTGGTGAAGCAATTACTATTGCTGGAGTTATAAAAGGTGCGGGTATGATAGCACCGTCATTAGCAACGATGATTTCCGTGATAACTACCGATGCCCGCATTGCTCCAAGATTGCTTTACCGAACCTTCAAGGAAGTATCGGCTGATACCTTCAATGCCGTTACGATAGATTCCGATCAGTCCACCTCAGATACCGCCGTCGTACTGGCTTCAGGTTTGAAGAGCAAGAAAATCAAGTTTGACACGAAGATGTATCACAGGTTTGCACGGGCTTTGAGGGAAGTTTGCCTTGAACTTGCAGTAGCAATGGCAAGGGACGGTGAGGGTGCAACCAAACTGATTAAGATTACTGTAACTTCTGCTGCTACCAGGAAAGACGCGATAGCGGCTGCTAAATCTATTGCACAATCCCCACTTGTAAAATGTGCTATTCATGGCAACGATCCGAATTGGGGCAGAATCTTGATGGCAGTTGGCAAAAGTACCGCAAAGGTTGTTCAGGAAAAGACGACCGTGAAAATTGGTCCAATAACATTATTTTCCAGCGGGGCTGCAAAAAGGATTTCAAAGGAAGTTTTAGAAAAATTGGAAGAGTATATGAGAAGGGATATTGTCGAAATAAACGTTAATCTGGGGCTCGGAAAAGAGCAATTTGTTGCTTACACCTGCGATTTGTCGCAAAGGTATGTCGTTATCAATTCCAAATATCATACCTGATTTTAAGGACTTAACTTATTATTTCGAAGATTGCGGGGATTTTTAGAAGAAAATAAGCGTTGACCTACTCTGTTTGTTTGGTCTCTGGTTGTACACTGTGGTGGATAGATTAGCTTTCTAATTGTACGCCAAGGGCTGAGAGAATGCGGTCGAAGTCGTCCAGGTCGTAGTACTCGATGATGATTTTGCCTGTATTCTTTACCCTGCCCGGTTTGATCGATACCTTTGTTCCGATGGATTCGGTAAGTTGTTTTTCGAGATTGATTATATATGCCGAGCGGGATCGAGTTGGCGCAGAGACTGTCTTTTGAGGGATAGGTTGTTTTTGTCCTTGAACGATTTCGATAAGTTTTTCCAGCTGTCGGACACTAATTCCTTCTTTGACAACCTTTTTTGCTAATTGTTTCTGTATATCGGTCTTGCCAGCCAGGCTCGCCAATACCTTCCCATGCCCGAAGCTCAGTGAACCATCTATGATAAGCGATTGGACTTCATCGCACAGGTCGAGTAATCTCAAGTAGTTAGCAATAGTCGTTCTTGGTAGCCCTACTCTATCAGCCACTTGTTGTTGTGTCAATTGAAACTGATCGATTAGTTTTTGGTATGCCATTGCCTTTTCGATGGGGTTCAGATCAGCCCGCTGGAGGTTTTCAATTAGTGATAGTTCAAGCGATTCAAGTTTGGAAGCAGGTTTTATTATGCAGGGGATTTGTTCTAATTTTGCTATCATAGCCGCTCGCAGTCGTCGTTCACCGGCGATGAGTTGGTATTTTTTATTATCTTGTGGATTTTCTATTCTTTTCACTAATACTGGTTGTAGCATGCCGTAGGTACGGATGCTGTCAGCTAGTTGAGTAAGGGAGTTTTCGTCGAAGTTTCGCCTTGGTTGGGCAGGATTTGGGGCAATATCTTTCAAAGGGATGAAGGTTATCATTTGGCCGGTGGATACATTTGCAGCGATGGGTTGGTAATCGGTTTGTTCTTCGGTGGAATTACGAATGAGACTTGCTAAACCCTTACCAAGGCGGGGGCGTTTCGAACGTTGTGCCATCTGTTTATCCTTTCAATACAATGTTGCCTTCAAAAAAGTATTATCAAAATGTTCTACGTAGAACATCTTATTGCATTTTCAAACAACTTCTACTTTGTTCTCCTTATTGTAAATGTTCCATGTGGAACATTGTCTTATCTTGCAAAGAAACATAATCACAACAATTTAGTCCTCCGCCTTCAGCGGTCGGCACATCAGTTCCATAATCGCCTTAGAAGGATCTTGACCTTCAAATAATACTGCATAAACTGCCCTTGTTATAGGCATATCAACGTTGTATTTCTTTGCAAGTTCCAGGACGCTTATCGTCGTATTCACACCTTCGACCACGCTTTTGGTCTGACCTTCAGCTTCTTCCCTCGTCTTTCCCCTTCCGATTGCTTCGCCGAAGGACCGATTTCGCCCAAATGGACTGATACACGTCGTTACCAGATCCCCCAGCCCTGCTAATCCCGAAAAGGTCTCGCGCTTACCACCCATCGATATGCCAAGCCTGGTAATCTCTGCCAACCCCCTCGTCAATAAAGCAGCCTTGACATTGTCTCCCATCTTTAGACCGTCTAATATCCCTGCAGCTATTGCAATTACATTTTTGGTAGCACCGGCTATCTCAACGCCGATAATGTCCGTATTGGTATATACTCTGAAATATGAGGTAGAAAATAATTGTTGGACCTGCCTTGCTAAATTTTCATCACTTGAAGCAGATACTACAGTGGCAGGTAAACCTTTGGCAACTTCGGTTGCGATACTCGGGCCTGATAAGGCTACGATCGGCCAATCACTATCAGCTGAGCCGGTAAGTACATCCCGTAATACCTGCGATGGACGAAACAGTGTTCCATTTTCAATCCCCTTGGTTGCAGAGCAGATCGGAACACCGGCAGGACAAAAGGGTTTTAGTTTTTCCCATACCGAACGCAAAAACTTTGTCGGCACTGCAGAGATGATAATATCAGGATGGTCAAAAAATGCTTCTGCAGGGTCGGAGGTGATTTTTACCGATGGAGGAATCTCTATACCAGGTAAATATGCCTTATTTTCTCTTGATTGTTTGAGAACTTCTGCATATTCTTCAAAGGCGCTCCACAGGCAAATGGAGAGGTTCTTTTCTGAAAGAATCCTGCTACAAACGGTTGCCATTGCCCCATCGCCGATGATGCTAACATTGCCATTCATGAAAACGAAGATTATACATAACTAACAAAATTGTCCAACAAGAATTTTTAGTTTGGGGCGGTAAAGTATCGCTCGATTTGTATGTTAAATATACAACAGACCTACATCGTTATAAAAACTTTCAACTCAAGATAACCTGATCTATTCATTGCCACATAGAACCAGCGGGCGCCAAAGGTTCACTTTTATGGGATTGTAATAAGAAATTAGTTAGCGCTTCGGATAGCATCAGCGACGAGGTCGCCGACCTGCGTGGTGGAAAAGCCCATCTTCCCGGCTGATTGTGATTTCATCTTTGGCGTGGTGGCTTTGATGCCTTCTTCGATGCGATTGCCTGCCTCTTTGAGTTTTTCATCGCCTTTATTTTCGCCGATTTCTCGTAGCAGCATCGCCATGGCTGCTATTGCAGCGATTGGGTTTATTACGTTTTTGCCGGTATATTTCGGAGCAGAGCCTCCGATGGGTTCAAACATGCTCACGCCCTTAGGGTTGATATTTCCGCCGGCTGCCACTCCCAGGCCGCCCTGGATAATCGCACCGAGGTCAGTAATAATGTCGCCGAACATGTTATCGGTAACGATTACGTCGTAGTATTCCGGATTTTTCACGAACCACATACAGCAAGCGTCAACGTGATTGTAATCGGTTTCGATATCAGGGTATTCCTTGGCTACTTGCTGGAAGGTGTTGAACCATGTCTGTCCGACGTATGTAAGGACATTGGTTTTGTGTACCAGTGTAATTCGTTTCTTTTTATTGCGTTTTTTGCAGGTTTCAAATGCATATCGGATTACGCGTTCAGCCCCGAAGCGCGTGGTGCAGTTAATTTGAGTGGAGACTTCCTGCGGGGTACCTTTGTATTGCACCCCGCCCATGCCGGTATAGATCCCTTCGGTATTTTCACGAACGACGACGAAGTCAATATCTTCAGGCGATTTTCCTGCCAGCGGGCATGGCACACCCGGATAAAGCGTTACCGGGCGAAGGTTGACGTATTGATCAAGCTCGAATCTCAATCGTAATAACAAACCCTTCTCAAGGATGCCTGGTGCGATATCCGGATGCCCGACGGCACCGAGATAGATGGCATCAAAGGTTTTTAATTCTTCGATTTCTTCATCGGTGATGACGGGGATAGTAGGCTCATCCGGGCTACCTCCCATCTTGAGATATCTATTACCATTGATGTCGAATTCTTTTACCTGGTAGTCCAGTCCGACCTTTTCTGCCGCTGCTGAGAGGGCTTTTAGACCCTCTGCAACTACCTCAGGCCCCGTGCCATCGCCGCCAATAACTGCAATTCTTATCATAATGCATTTCCTCTAATTCGATTGATTCGGTAACTTATAGCATTGTTGTTGATATCAGCAAGATAAAGAGTTTACTGCTCGGCTTGCTCCTTGACAAGGGTATCTCTTTACTCTTCGATGAGAAAGACAGGGATAAGATATTTGCTTTTTGAGAAAAATTTGATATTTTTCTCACGTTGGTATCACTTTAGTTTAGGAGATTAACAGATGGCAAAGAAGGATAAGGTTCGGTTCGGGATTATTGGTTCAGCCGGTCTGATAGGGAATTATCACGCTGATATTTTGAGTAAAGGTGAGGGGCCTTATGAATTATCCGCCCTTTGCGACATTGATGAGCAGCGGGTGAGAAATCAGGCTAATAAGTTTGGCGTTCCGTGGACAACGAAGGTAGAAGAGTTAGTTAGTCGTGATGATGTCGATGCGGTTATAGTGGCTACTGCCCATCCGCTCCATCCTGAAGGGGTAATAGCGGCAGTTGAAGCCGGCAAGGATGTGCTGACCGAAAAGCCTCTTGCTTCGACGCCAGCCGATGCCCGCAAGATGGTAAAGGCAATTAATCGCAAGAGACGCATTGGGGGTATTCATTATCAGAACCGAGCGCAGCCTGCCGTTATCAAGGCAAAGGAAATGATCGATTCAGGACAGCTTGGCAAGATATTATGTATCCGTGCCACCGGCTCGTTCTATAAGAGTGATTATTATTACTCCCTCGGTGGCTGGCGAGGCACATGGAAAAACGAAGGTGGTGGGTTGTTGATAAATCAGGCACCGCACCAGTTGGATTTGGTTTGCTACTTCGCCGGCGGTTTCCATCCTGCCGAACTTGTCGGAAGATGGACCAATCTTTATCATCAAAGCAGTCAGACCGACGACTTCGCATCAGCAGTAGGGGTCTTCCCTAACGGGGTTGAATTCGTTATTCAGATGAGCGTTGCAACTCATGGCGATAGGGCTCGGATCGAGATTTTCGGAACTTCTGGCGTAATTACCCTGCTGGATCAGGGAGCAACCTTTGCACGATATGTTCGTTTCGAGAAAGATGTGATTGACTTTGCACATACCTACGGCGGACCCGACCCGTGGGCAGGGCCTGAAGTAAAGGAGATGCCCATCCCTGAATTACCCAAGGGCGATCCTTCGCTTATTCACAAGAGATTTGCCGAAGCCGTTCTGACGAGGGATAAATCAAAGTTGCTCGTCTCAGCTGCCGATGGGCTCTGGTCGATGGAGATGATCTGCGGGATTTACCTTTCGGGCTACCTTGGAAAGAAAGTGAAGCTACCTGTCAGTGCTGCTAAATATGATAAGATGCTTGCAGACCTGATCGAACATGCCCGTCCCGTCCAAAGAGAAGTTCGCAAGCCCGAAGAAGGTATGATCGCAAGGTGATTTGACCTTGCGTGTGTCAAATTGACTTACAAGCAGTAGTCTTGTAGGACTAAGTATTTGTGCTGAAATTGCAGGTTCGTTGCGAATGCCTGTAGAGAGGCATCAAGGTTTTGGGGATACTGATGGCCTGAAACGGTCAGAGTGATGTATTATAAACGGAAGTCAAACCCTTATGAATCGGTCTTCTAATGGCAGCTGAAGCATCTTGTCTGTTTCTTTCAACGATGGCAGTTTTGTTGCACTGATATAATAGTAGTTGATATAGTGGAATGACTATTCTTTATTTGTTTTTGTTGAGGAAGGCGTAATCTGCTGGGCAGCGAGGTTCTGGAGCATTTCCATCTTTTGTCTTACTTCCTGTGCCATTCGAGAATTTGGATATTCTTGCACGATTTGCTTACCGACTTCAATAGCACTTACCCAATCCTGATCGGTCACGTGGACTGCAAACTGAACACCGAGGTTGTGGAGTTTTGTGCGAAAAACGCTTCTTGCAGAATCTTCCAGAGCGGCTGCTTCTCGGGGGGTGAGGTACTTATCAAGTTGACGGAGTAATTCGATAGACCGATCAATATCACCTGTCCTGACAGCTTCATCATACGCCTTTAGTAAATCACGTTTATGCTTTTTCCTGGCATCGTTGATGAGTTGAGGCAATGCAAGTACCTTTGGGTTGTCAGGGGCAAGTTGTAATAATCTGCGAGCCCGTCGGGAGGCCTCTGCCCAGTTGTGCTGTTCGATTAATTTGCTGATGCGATCGATAAAGGCATCGATCCGTTGTTCGAGTGTCATCTTTCGTGCTGAGGCAATCTCTTCTCTCATCTTTTCGGCAAGGTTGTAATAGCCGAACTGTCCTTCTACCTCGCCGACGAGTTCTTCAGCAGCTTGATAATCCTGTTTCATAAGATGTTCGTGGAGTAGGTCGTTAATGGCTGATATTTCCGCCTTATGGAAGACCAGGCTTTTGACTCTATCGGATAGCTGCGAAATCTCTATCAAACGGCGATTGGAATCTTGCAAGCCCGTGAGGATGCTTTCGACTCGTTTGAGGTGATCAGCAAGGGGTTCGACGGCGCTTTCATTACTAACGAGAACTTCGACTAATCCTTTCAATATCCATATTCCCACCCCTGTCGCTATCAAAGCCAATGCCAGCAGCACACGGTACACCAGAGTTAGCAGATCGAACTCCATTGTCAGGCTTACGATGCCATACGCCGTCGTTGCAATGAATGCACCGGCTAATACTATTAGAGAGATATAAGCCCATATCCGTGTGAGGGTAATCAGCGGAGAGAATCGACGATATTTTGATGCCATCGGAGGACTCCTTTCCTACTTACCCGCCTTACTTCGGCTTACATTTTTCATCGAGGTTTCAGAGATGTTCATTTTCAAGCCCTTGCAATTTTAATTTATACCCATAAGTTGATAGAGTCAAATGCCTCTCCATCCGGCGCGATAGTGGGTTGCGCAATGTTCTTTTTATTTATCGGTTGAAATTTACCCGTTATTGATAGTATTAATTCCACTCTTGACTTATATTGACCTGTCTTTTAAATTGCCACGTTTACATAAACGGTATTGAGACTATTTAGGTAGGTCAGGAACGAAGTTAGAGAAGTTATAGGAGTGAATCGTGGGATACGATTGTGTAGTTTGTGCCAAGCAGGTACCGGATACCAAGCGGATAACAGGTGAGGCGATGACCGAGGAAGGTACGGTCAATCGTGCTGCCTTGCCTGCCATATTTAATCCTGAAGACCTCAATGCCCTTGAGCAGGCATTATCCATCCGTGATGCTCATGGTGGAACGGTCACGCTAATTACCATGGGTTTGCCAGCAGCTTCGGAGATACTCCGCGAGGGTCTATATCGTGGCGTCGATAGAGCGATTCTAATAACCGACCAGCGAGCAGCTGCCTCGGATACACTTGCCACGAGTTATATCCTATCCTGTGCTATAAGGAAATTATCTTACGATATTGTCCTTTGTGGCAGGCAGGCAATTGACGGTGATACCGCTCAGGTTGGACCTCAATTGGCAGAGAAACTCTCCTTACCGGTGATTACCTATATGGAAGAACTCATTTCGCTGGAGGGTAAAACGATCCGCGTTCGCCGAAATATCGGTAATGGCTATCAGGTTGTCGAGGCGGACTTGCCTGTACTATTAACGGTCACAGAGGCTGCCAATACTCCACGTCCGCCAATGGTAAAAAAGATTATGAAATATAAAAAGGCGCGTTCTAAATCGGAAGTGGAGCAAGAAGTCAAAAATCTCCTTCAAGGGGATTTTGAAAATTATGCTGCCGAATTGGAAGCCCAGCAGGTCGAGCAAATATGCAGCGAATTGAAAGAGAAGGGGTTGCTTATCGAACAATGGAACCTCGATGATATAGATGCAGATTTGAACTGGTGCGGGCGTGACGGTAGCCCGACAAAGGTGCATCGAATTGAATCAGTAGTGCTTACGGGCAGCGAATATAAGGAAATTCCCCCCACCGAGGAGGGTATAAACCAACTGGTGGCTGAACTCATCGAAGACCATACTATCGGGTAATTGGTAAATTAGCAGATAACTTTGCTATGCAAGCAAAGGGCTTGAAATTGGTAGCTGGTTATGTGAAAGACCGACATGCTAAAGCAGGTGATAGTTGAAAAAAAGTGAAGTTTAGAGAATACAAACATGATTAGCTGGGAACTAAAACATGATTGAAGTAAATCCTCAAGGTGAAGTATGGGTCTTTGCCGAGCAGGAAGGTGGCAAACTTTCTGATGTGCCGTTAGAGTTGCTGGGCAAGGGTAGGTCGCTTGCTGAGAAATTATCCGTGCCACTGGCAGCGGTACTGGCAGGGAAGGATGTCAGGCCTCTTGCTGATACCCTCATCGCTCATGGGGCTGATAAGGTATATCTCGTTGAGGATGATCGGCTTGAGCATTATCAAGCCAGGAGTTATTCCAGGGTACTTTGCAACCTGATTGAGCAATACAAGCCACAGATTGTAATGTACGGTGCGACGCCGTTAGGTAGAGACCTTGCCCCGACGGTGGCAAGTGCTATGAAGTGCGGGTTGACGGCAGATTGCACCGATTTACAGATAGGCGATCACGTCGAGCCGATAACCAAACATCTTTACAAGAATCTATTGTTCCAGATTCGTCCTGCCTTTGGTGGTAATATCATAGCGACGATTGTGAATTATGATCGCTGGCCTCAGATGGCAACTGTTCGTGAGGGCGTAATGCCCATGCCTGCCCCCGATGAGAATCGCACGGGCGAAATTATCGAGTGCAAGGCCGATCTGGACGGTCTGGTGTTGCCTCTAAAAATTCTTGAGACGCATCGTCGCGAGCGGAAGGTCAATCTCAAAGCTGCCCGTATTATCGTCGCTGGCGGAGCCGGGGTCGGTAGCAAGGAAAACTTCAAACTTATCTGGGACCTTGCCGAATGCCTCGGCGCCGCGGTGGGTGGCTCGAGGGCAGCAGTCGATCTGGGATACGTCGATGCAGACCACCAGGTCGGTCAGACCGGTACGACCGTCAGACCGGCATTGTATATCGCCTGCGGGATTTCCGGTGCGGTTCAGCATCGAGCAGGTATGGCAGAATCGGCAAAGATTATCGCGATAAATATAGATCGTGATGCTCCGATATTTTCCATCGCACATTATGGAATCGTCGGCGACCTCAATGACGTTATCCCGAAGATGATAAAGGCAATCCGCACACGTGCGGGCGTTAAGAAATAGATTCTTAGGCAATTAGTTAGTGAGTAGTAAGCGGGAATAATACTATGGCAAACTTCTTTACTGACAATGAGGATATGCAATTTCTCTTCGAGCATATGGACCTTGCCAGGCTAGCTGAACTATCGGAAGAAGGTTTTAGGTTTCATGATGAGTATGATTTCGCCCCCGTCGATGCCGATGATGCGATTGATAATTATCGGCGAGTATTGACGATGCTCGGGGAATTAGCAGCTGAACGCATCGCACCGACTGCTGAAGAAACTGATCGTATCGGAAGCCGACTCAACGAAGACGGTACAGTCGCCTATGCTCCGGGTATCGCTGAGGCGATAAAAATGCTCGGACAAGCTGACTTGATGGGATTCACGCTACCCTATAAGTACGGTGGGATTAACTTCCCAAACCTCATCTATACGATGAGCAACGAGATTGTCAGCAGGGCTGATGCCTCGCTGATGAATATCTATGGCCTGCAGGGGATCGCGGATACCATCAACGCCTATGCTTCGGAAGAGATAAAAGCCCAGTACCTACCGGATATGGCAGCAGGTAAAAAGACCGGCGCAATGGTACTAACCGAACCCGATGCAGGCAGCGACTTACAATCAGTCAAGACCCGTGCCTACCAGGACGCACAGGGCAACTGGTACGTCCATGGCGTCAAGCGGTTCATCACTAACGGGTGCGGGGATGTGCTACTGGTGCTGGCGAGAACCGAGCCTGAAATTTCCGATGGCAGGGGACTTAGCCTGTTATTGGTTGAGCGTGGTCCCAGGGTCAAGATTCGACGCCTGGAAGACAAACTCGGCATCCATGGCTCGCCGACCTGCGAGATCGCCTTCAATGATGCACCTGCAAAATTAATTGGTGAAAGACAACGGGGTCTTGTTACCTATGTAATGAGTTTGATGAATGGTGCACGGATAGGCATCGCAGCACAGAGTCTCGGTATAGGCGAGGCTGCCTTCCGCGTCGCACGCGATTATGCCCATAGTCGTCGTCAGTTCGGTACAGCCATCGAAAACTTCCCTGCCCTGCGTGAGCTGATTTCCGATATGCAAGTGGACATCCAGGCAGCTCGTGCATTGACATATTTTGCTACCTATTGCGTCGATATCGAAATCGGAGCGCTCAAGAAGTTGGAATATGGACCGATCGACGATGAACAGGAGCGAAAACATCTCCGCACTGAAGCCCGCCGATACAAGCGTATCAATGCCATGCTTACCCCTATGAGCAAATATTACTCTTCGGAGATGTGCATGCGAGTGGCAAACGGTGCTATCGCCGTGATGGGTGGCAGCGGATATATGAGAGACTATCCACTCGAAAGACACCTCCGCGACAGCAGGATTACTACCATCTACGAAGGCACGACCCAGCTGCAGATAGTAGCAGCAGTAAGGGGCGTTTGCAGTGGAACAGCAGCAAATGTTATTGATATGCTCATCGACGATAGAGATTGGCCCAATGATCTTATCGAGGAAATCGAAAAAATCCGCGATGGAAAAGACCTACTCAACGAAGCCATCGCATTCGTCAAGGACCAGGGTGGTGTGGAATACATGGACCTGATGGGCAGGCGCCTGACAGATATGGCTATTTACCTGATCGTGGCAGCCCTCTTTGCCGATCAGGCCACCGCCAAGGAATCCAAAAAGGTCATCCTGCATCGCTGGCTTGCAACGAAGATGCCAGAGTTGAAGATGAACCATGAGTTCATCTTGTCAGGCGAGCGAAGCCCGATGACAGATTTCGAGATACTCGCAGGTCCTCTGCCGGTGGTTGAGTGATTCGATACACCTGTCGCCCATGGTGGATTAATAATCGTTGCATAGAGAGACGATTTGCAACATATTTTTGATTGCATCAGTGGATACGGAGCGTCTTTGATTTGTTTGTTTCATTGTGAGCGAAGATTTTCGAGTGTGTAACTCTCGCTGGCTGCAAGACTTGAATAAGGCGTCAAAAATGCAGTTTTCTTATGGTGCCTTGCTCTTGTGAAGAGTTTCTATTTAGATATTCTGCTACCAATTCAGCATAGGTTTTGGTGATGGTTGACGAATTTGTCAGCCCAAGAAGTTCACGAACCGATTGGATGGTCTGTTCATCGTCGGCTTCAATCTCAAGGAAAAATCCGATCTTAGGTAGTTCATCCAGTTCAATTCGAGCATTTTTGAGTGTGAAACTTTCGCGCCTCTTCTGAAACGATACGGTCGGGTAATAACCAAGTCGGGCTAATATCGCAAGGGTAGTATCAGCAGAGTTGACGATTACTTCTTGCTCTTCCCGAATTTTCAGATCACCTTTTCTACGAGGACCTTTGTAGGTGAGCATGATGATTTGCTTATCATCAGGGCCTTTCGGATTAATCTTCTTGACGATTCTAAGTCGAAGGCCAGTATCATTGCGATATAATTGTCTTTCATCAGTATCGAGATAGGTATCTTCTTGTAGAACGGTTTGGATGTGTTCTGCCTGGCAGGAAAGCAATTTTTCCCGTACCTCTGCAGGATTGTGGATTTTAAACTTTGCTTCGATTTCAGTCATCATGGTTGAAATTGTATCAGAATGAGCGAGTTAGTTATATTCTAATGCTCCCCTATTGTTGAGGGTTGTCATTTTTTCGTTTTTGAGCCCTTCTTCGTAGCAGACGTATCGGAAAGAACGACCTGATAGCAAGGATGTTATAGACGCTGTATCTAACCTCCTTGACAAATTCACGGAACGGCCTGACGCCCGGATCAGGCATATGAATAATCCACGGTAATGCTAATATCCTCGCCAGGATTGCTATGGCAAAGGTAGCGTGGTAATTATTCCATTGGAACGGTCCTACTTGGATAGGGTGTTGCTGGAAGAATGTAAGAGATTGTGCGATATATCCACCGGTAAGCCCACCCAGGGCAGCACCTATGGACGTGCAGATAGCAGCAGCGGCGGCATACTTGCTTCGACCGGCACTTTCGGAAAATCCCAGCAGGATACCGGTCTGCCCAATGTTAATTCCCCACCACAGTATTCCACCGAGAGACGAGGATATGCCCAGCAACGTATACCCCAAGGTAACCTGACCTGGTGGTATGAAGAACCACGTCAAAGGTGGTAGTATCACCCCGATGGTACAGAGAAGCAAAATCGTCCTCCGTCCCCATCTGTCCATGATCCTGCCCCATTTTCGAATGAGGATAGCAGCAGCGACGAATGGACAGACAAGAAACACGATATTAGCACCGACCTTGCTAAATCCGATGACCTCCAATGCATTGAGCCAACCAAATTGCCCACTGACCGTCATAGAGAAAAAGAGAATGGCAGAATAAATCGCATAGTATCTAAATAGCCTGTCCTTGAAAGAACTAATAATCAGAGTCAAAGCCTCTTTTGTATCAGAGGCTACTCTTTTCAATAAGGGGCGACGTCGATAACTTTTGTTAACAAGCGCAGGTGTGGCAATTTCGCGGATACGAAGATATAGCAGCGTATCAATGGTACCAAAGATAGCTGCTATGGTGAAAAGACCGCATATCGTCCAGAGCAGGCGTGGCTGAGATTCGATTGTCATCGGTGCATCAGGGTTCGTCATTACGTCCAGTAAGATTCCTGCACCGGTATAAACAATTAATCGAACTGGCATCGTCAGAAGCGCTCGCATGGCGAAGTACCTCCCCCTGATACGTCTGGGGATGAGGTCCCCCATCCATGTAAACCATCCCGGAGTCCTCATATGGGCGAGGATGTAGCTGATGCTGTAGACAATGAAGAAGGCGATGATGGCATGCCTGCCGGGGCCTAAGATTAATGGAATAATGGCAATCACAAGCCATAACGAGCGATGGATTGCGCCATAGATTATGACGGGATATTTTCGCAGTCCACTTCGTTCTATCACAGCTGCTGAAAACGCCTGTGCAAAAACTGCCAACCAAGGCAATGCCGCTAAAAGTCCGAAATCGAAATTGGAAAATCCCAGCAGCCTGCCGAAGAGCGTTATCTGACTTCCTGATATGCACGCCATCCACACCACGCCGAACGTCCACGCCAGTGTCACCGTGCGCAGTGCATCACGAAGGTTTTTCCTCCTTATGCTCAAGGCAGGAAGGATACGGAAGGTTTTCTCTCGTAGATACACCCCAATGATCCTCGAATGCACTTCTAAAAGCCATTTCTTGAATACATGCGCAGGTAAATCCTGTAAGTCCACGATAAAAGGGAGGATTTTACAAATTTTTAGGCCCTTATCTTATTGCGTCAGAACGATTACACCCTCCATAGGGATATAAACACGCACCTGTTGTGCGATATTCTCCATCGATCGGGCGGGCATGACGGTGCCGATAAGTTCAGTTCCATTCATTAGTCTCAGATGGAACTTTACCAATTCACCGAGATATTGCCACTCTGTGATTGTAGCAGGGAAGGTATTGGTTTCGGTCTTTTCGTCAGCAGAGGTTATCTGAAGCATTTCGGGCCTGATACAGCAAATTACTTTATCACCGATTTTTACTTGAAGGTTGGCGCTGGTAAGTAAGTTTCCAAAAGGAGTTTCCAGCGTGATTATTTGTCCCTGTATGTTCTTGACGGTAGCATCGATGAAATTTGCCTCGCCGAGGAACTTGGCAACGAATCGGTTTGCAGGTCTCTGGTAGAGTTCCATTGCTGTACCGACCTGCACGATTTTTCCCTCATGCATAATGGCGATACGGTCGGCAATTGCCATTGCCTCAGTCTGATCGTGCGTGACATAAATAGTGGTCGTACCGGCAGCCTTTATAATCCGACGGATTTCCTCCCGCATTTCTGCCCGCAGGGAGGCATCGAGGTTGCTCATCGGCTCATCCAGGAGCAGGCAGTTCGGCTTGGATGCCAACGCCCTTGCCAATGCAACACGCTGTTGCTGACCGCCTGAAAGTTCCAACGGTTTGGCCGATGCCTTCTCCACGATGCGTACCGTCTGAAGCAATTGTCTGACGATCCGTTCCTTCTCTTTACCTTTTATCCCCCTGGCAGATGCAGCAAAACCAATATTGTCCTCTACCGTCATGTGAGGCCAGAGTGCGTAATTCTGGAAGACCATCGCCGCTGACCGCTTCTCGGGCGGAATGTTGGTAATGTCCTTATTAGCAAAGAAGATCTTTCCCTTATCTGGCTTGACGAATCCTGCAATCATCCGCAGAAGCGTCGTCTTTCCACAGCCACTCGGGCCGAGCAGGAAGAATAACTCACCAGCCGATACTGCCAGCGATACATCATCGACTGCGATTATCTTCTCGTCAGCCCTGCCGAACTGCTTCGTCAGATTTTCCAACCTTATTGGAATCATTATTACCC
>JAGHBS010000134.1 GCA_021160865.1 Planctomycetota bacterium
CCCTGCCGATGAGGTCGCCAGGTAGATAATCGGTTAGGTCCGATTCCAGCGATCTTGACCCGTTCCTGCCCCTTACCTCAGTCTGGCTGACTTCACCGAGATAACCAATGATATGACAGGCAACCTTTCCGTAGGGATACCAGCGTCGGTGCGATGGTAAGACTGTTGCACCGACCATCTCGTCAAGGTGAGTTCGAAGTCTAACAGCAGTTTCTTCGTCGAGTCCGGTAATTATCGGCTGGGGTTGAGTTTCTTCACGAACCGGCATGCCCACGTAGCGTTTCCATGCCTCGATGCGGCGGACGATATTATCAGCGGCGTGAACCATCTCGTTTCGTGTCGCACCGGTCAGACTGGCTGCTAATTCCCATGTTCGTTCAAGCCGATTTTTGAAAATTTCTTTGGCAGTAGAGATTGAAACTCCTTCCAAGTGTGAAATCTTTCGAATCTGACGATATGACCAGCGGCGGTATGCCTTTCGATCTGCCTTGGTCTGTCCGGGTCCTTTTAGCATACGATAGTCAAGGCAGAAATCATAGCAAGCGCAATCCGTTGCAAGAATTTTTCCCCTGCGGTCGATTATTTCTCCACGTACCGTCGGGAGCAACTCACTCCAGGTCAAAAGAGAAGTTGCCCGCTCACGATACTGCTGCCCCTTGAGAAGCTGAACCTCTATGAGTCTGACAACGATAACAGCAGTCATCAAAAGTACTAAGCCAAGAAATATCTTCAGCCTTCGCTCAAACATTTATCTTCTTACTTCTTCTTATTGCCTTTTTAGCAGGACATCAGCCGGTATGAGGAACTTTCCAAATCGCTTCAGCACCGCACAGATAATAGGGGTTATGATTGCACAATACAATGCAACCCCGATTAGCTGTAAAGCTCCGTCGAGTGGTGTAATCATTCTATTGATAGCCACATCCCAACTTAGCCATAATCCGTACACAGCGATGCAAAGAAGGAAGGCAAGAATCATCTGTGTCAAAATCTTTTCTTTAAAGAATGCATTGCGAATCTGAAATATCCCAGCAGTGGCACCGGCATAAAGAAGAGGTAGCAACCCAGCCGGCGGGGCAGGGGCGGTTATCGTCAAATCAAGCAAGAACCCAAGAATCCATCCACAAATAGCAGCATCAGTGCCACTGCGTGAAAATAATGCGGAAAATATCGCTATCCCAACGAGAATATCAGGACCAATCCACCCAACCGAGGTGCGAAACCATAACAACTGACAAACAGTGTTCTGGAAAATAATCCCAGCGAGGGAAATCAAAATGAACAGCAACCATCTCATAGTTATTCTTTTACGCTCCCTGGTGGTACCACAATATACACATCCTGAAGCCTTGATAAATCAGCCAACGGCTTGACGAAGACGGATACAAAGTGAGCATCCTTCTTTTCCTGCTGAACTTTGACGACCTTACCGATAGTTAGACCTATCGGCAGGAGCCCACCGGTGCTATCAGAGGTTAATACATCACCTGGCTGGATTCCGTGGCTGGCAGGGACGTGCTTCAAGACAATCTGTTTACCATCACCTTTTGCTTCAACCTTGCAGGGTTGTCCTATCGGTTCAGCTGCTGGGGTTTTACCGCTGTGATGGTATGTATGTTTGGATAATCCACCGTCGGGTAGGATGATATAAATGGTGCGAGTTTGTCCAGGTTTAATCATTCTCCAGAGCAGGGCAGGGGTGCGGAAATGTGGATCAGTGACCAGCTGGAGCGTTGCAAGGTGCCCTTCACTTTGTACAATTCGTCCAACAAGGTAGTTTTGCCCGAGTACAAAGATTCCCTCGCGCACGGGATAATTCGAGTTTAGTACTACTGTCCGTGTTGTTACTAAATTGCCTTTGTAAACCTTCTTGCTCGGAGAAGAAATCCACCTCCTGTTTTGAAATGGCAAAGCACCGGAAGAGATGACTCTGGCAGGAATTAATTGACAATAATCAAAATCCTTTAGCACCTTCGACCACTTTGTAAGTGTCTTGATTTGACGCCGTTGATATTCGATTAGCTGTCGCAGCGTGAGTATCTGTTGCTCCAGTGCCTGGCGTTGCTTATTCCTTGAGGGCGTGGCTGTGCCGGCGAGTTCGTCGACTCTGGTTTGTAAATGTACTACGAGACGGTTACCGCCTGAAGCAAGGGGAGATAAGCCCCACTGAGCTACCTGACGTAAGGCAGAGAGATACTTTTGGGGCAAAGACATCATCCCGATACTGAGCAAACAAAGCCCCAACAGGACCCATCTCGATGGTCTTTCTCTAAACCTCACAGCCTTTCATCCACGCAATTCATCAAATGTTTTCATCATACATTAACGAAGTTAATTCGCTCACGAAAATCCGTGCATTCCATCCATATGATAGCAGGCTGGATGATACCATTCGGATTTGATTTTATTGCGGTATCTTTCACGATTGATGATAAAGGTCTTTTGTTCAAGAGTTTTGGTCGTTATTATACTCATTTTGTTCTAATTCGACGAGGCAGATTAGCAGGAGATAGTATGCCTGATATTTTGGTAATAGGTTATGCATTTGGCTTCGGGCTATTAGCTGCTAGTCCGATTGGACCGGTCAACATGGTAGCCATTCGTCGGGGTTTGATTGTCCATTGGCTTCGGACGCTCTGGGTTGGAATTGGCTCGGTAATGTTCGAGACCTGTGAGGTATCGTTAGCTTTGTGGGGTGGTAAGGAATTGCTCGATAGATATTCAATATCTATCACTTCGATCCGTCGGTACATAGGATTCCCCGGTGCGATTGTGATAATAATCATCGGGATTCTTGTTTTTCGGAAAGCATTCGTAAAGCAACATCGAATTCACGAAGAGGTGAATGCGGAGAAGGAACGATACCGTCAAAAGGGTCCTGCAGGAGATCTTTTCACAGGTGCATTCTTGACAGCGATTAATCCTGCTACTTTCCTTTATTGGGTACTTGGTGTGGGGCCTGTCTGGCTTCAGATGGCAAAGATTCCCCCTGGTGGCAGTGGGATATGGTTCGGCGTAGCGGCTGCTTCCTGTGGAATGGCTTGCTGGTTCATCTTCATAACCCTTCTGGTCAGATTAAGACCCAAAAGGGCAGGGGCAGCATTCTTCCGCTTGGCTAACGGTATCTGTGGGGTGTTGTTGATGATAGTCGGAATATATCTTGCTATCTCTGCGTTAGTAGTCAAATCGTGATGCCGGGTTATACACAAAGAGGGTTTTGCAAAAATCTTATCTCTTCATTTGCCGGTGTTAAGTTTGGCTTTCATCGGATTCCATTGTTTCTTTCAGCAGATTGATATTCTCGAGATAGACAGCAGTAGCTCGGGCGACCACAGTGAGGGGGTCTTCAGCAACGGTTACATTCAAGCCGGTGGCGTTTGATATGACGGTATCAATACCTTTCAGTAATGCTCCTCCGCCGCACAGGACGATACCGTTATCTACCAGGTCAGCAGCCAATTCGGGCTGGGCTTGTTCGAGGGTTCGCATCACGCAATCAATAATTGCACCGATGGGTTCACGCATCGCTTCACGAATTTCTTCCGCAGAGACAACCGTTTTTCGAGGTAGCCCTGAGATCATGTCCCGGCCGCGGACCTCCATCGTCATCTCAGATTCGTCCTCCAGCGGAACGGCTGAACCTATTTGTATCTTTACCATTTCGGCAGTCTGTTCACCAATCATAAGGTTATATGTTCGTTTCATATACGAGATGATGGCTTCATCCATGTCATCGCCGGCTATGCGAATAGATTCGCAAACGCTGATGTCTCCCAATGAGATAATAGCTACCTCGGTAGTTCCTCCACCAATGTCCACAATCATCGATGCAGTCGGCTCGGTGATTGGCAAGCCTGCCCCGATTGCAGCTGCCATCGGTTCATCCACCAGATAGACTCGTCTTGCACCGGCTCGTTCGGATGAATCCAGTACCGCTCGTTTTTCAACAGCCGTTATGCCCGACGGTACAGCGATTACTATTCGAGGCTTGACGAGCAAACTGCGACGATGGACCTTCCGTATGAAATAACTTAACATCGCTTCGGTTATGTCGAAATCGGCAATTACACCGTCCTTCATGGGTCTGACGGCTTCGATGGAGCCGGGGGTTTTACCGAGCATCTCTTTTGCGACTATTCCAACTGCGTTTCCGTTCCGAAGAACCTTATTGCTTCCTCGCCTAACTGCGACCACGGACGGTTCATTCAATACGATTCCCTGACCTCGGACGCAAACGAGGGTGTTGCAGGTTCCCAGGTCTATCCCCATATCCATTGAGAACAATCCAAGAATGGAATCGAAGATCATTGTCTATTTCGCCCTTTCACCGCTCCCTCCTGTTATCAGCAGGGAGAGGCGCATTTGCAAATGGATCTGCTCTATTTTATTTATGGCGAAGGTATTTGTTGTCCTGTAAATAACTCACCAAACGTCATGCCGTAGGTCGTTACAAGTTCGTATACCACTATACCGAATGTAGTAGCCAAGACAACAATTGCGAGGAGTAGCAAAAGGGTGTAAATATTGGATTGCGGCTTGACCTTGACTGTTGACGGTTGAGTTCCTGGTGTAAGAGTCATAGATAATACCCTTTCACTCCTGTAATCCGGCAGCAGTAGTGGCTTTATCGTTTACCATGACCGGCCGTTGAGCGTCTTCGATAAATCCCGCACAGGAGGAGACGCCAACTTCTGCAATTCGGAGGTTCGCGATAAACTTTGCATCACGGTAAATTATGAATTCCATTCCCTTTTTCACACCTGAAGCCGAGCCAACGTTTAGGCTTGCGATATCACCCTTCACGGCAGTGACGGTTGCTTCTATCTTCGGGGCCTTAGGCGCTACAGCAGCGGCTTCGGTAGGTTTGATGCCTCCTTGTTCAATCTGCTTGCGCAGTCTGGCAATTTCCTGTTCTCTCTCGGCAATCTGTTCCTGTAAGACACGTACCGACTTGGTGAGTACCTCGATGTTTGCAAGGTTTTCTTTTATCTTATCCTGGAGCGTGCGTACCAGATCGCTTAATTTTATGTTCTCTTTGCGTTTTTCGTCGAGTTGCTTCAGGAGTACCTTGTTCAGATTGAATTGCTTGTCTCTGCTTTGCTGAGCAGCCTTCATCAGCGCAGCCATCTCTTTTTGTTGTCCTGTGCATTCGGCTAATTGCAACGTCAAGCGTCTAATCTGGTCGTCTTTGCTGCTTATGGTGCTACTGTAATGTCTGATGCTTTGATCGTAGGTATCCTTCAAGGCTTCGTATTGACGTTGCCATACTTGGGAAAGTAGCATATTGTTC
>JAGHBS010000178.1 GCA_021160865.1 Planctomycetota bacterium
CAACGTTCCTATGAACCTCAGCTTCGATTGGCAAGAATTTCACTCCGCTCCGGCCGTTATAACGAGGTTGTCAGTCAACTCAAACCTTTGCTAAATAAGCTATCTGCAAAGGAACTGCCTGAAGGACTTTATCTGATTGGACGAGCAAAGTTAGAACTAAGCAAAAGAACTACTGATAAAAACAAGGCAAAGAAACTTCTACTGGAAGCAGGCATCAAGTTCATGGAGGTGGTATCATACTTTCCCCAACACTCCCGAGCCCCACGGGCATTGCTATTAGCAGGTGAAGTAAATCAAAGGCTCGGAAATATAAAGGCTGCCCGAAAGGCATACCTGACCGTGATTAAACAATACAATAAATCAGAAGCAGCAAAACTTGCCAAAAAGGCAATAAACTTACTTACCAAAACTCACTCACACAACAACAGCAGCTAAGTGAATAGATACTCCAACCTGATGTAATAATCGTTGGAAAATCATTGGAATATGATAAACTGAATGACTATACTATTTACTTCACAATGGTTATAAACAGGTTTACATTGACCGCACTATGAACGAGGGATGGACTATTGGTGAAAAAATCACCCTCCGGAACAATGTAATGAAGGAGAAATTGGGCAAATGAAGCGAATGGCACTAATAACAATCATTATAGGGATGGTAATTATGCTGCTCGGAGGAACGGCATTAGCCCAAAGAGCAGGAAATGTTAAAGAAAGCATTAACTATTTTCAATGGTTCGTCTGGCCTGGTGGCGGTGCCATTGGAATTGTGTTGATTTTGCTAAACTTCGCCAGCATCGCCATTATCATCAACTACTTCGTCACTATTCGACGCACAACCCTATTGCCTGAATTAGTTCAACAGCAAA
Organism: Planctomycetota bacterium; assembly: GCA_021160865.1. Lineage (GTDB taxonomy): Bacteria > Planctomycetota > Phycisphaerae > SM23-33 > SM23-33 > JAGHBS01. Next base: position 875 of record JAGHBS010000178.1, read on the forward strand.
TCAATGAAATGGTGGCGAACAAGCAATTTCGAGACATATTAGATTTTACGGAAAGAGACCCTTCTTTCCTATCTTATGTCGTTCATCGAGCGCTTTCAGAAGCACCGCACGGACTCTCTGCCATGGAACTTGCCATTGAAGAAGCAGCGGAGGAACGTGCCACAAACTTACTACGGAAGGTTGAGGTTCTTAATGTCATAGGAAATGTCTCACCCATGCTGGGATTGCTTGGTACGGTTTATGGTATGATTCGTGCCTTTAGTAAAATTGTACAGGTTCATGGCATGCCGCCCGCTGATCAATTAGCTGAGAGTATTGGAATTGCACTGGTTACGACGTTTTGGGGATTGGTTGTTGCAATTCCCGCCCTAACGGTTTATGCGGTAATGCGTAATCGAATAGATTCGCTTTCAAACGAAGCAATCGCACTCGGACAGGCAACGATTTCCAACTTCCGCCCCGGGGCAAAGAAATCGACAAAACCATCGCAGAAGGAAGTTAAACCATCCCAACAGGGTTCAACGACGGATACTTCCTCGCAGAATATAGAACAGTAGAACAGTAACCGCAATTAAATATCGTTCCCTAATGCTCGGAACGCCATAAGGGCATGCGTGGGAGCAGGAATAATGGCTAAAAGTCAGGTATACAAACGAGGCCGTGCTTCGGTGTCATTCAATATGACCCCGATGATTGATTGTACCTTCCAGCTGATTATTTTCTTCATGCTAACGACACAAACGGCATCGGCAGACTTTGTGCGATTGAACGTGCCGAAACCGGACTATAGTCAGGCGCGCAAGCCCGATGAAAGTAATCGTGCGATGGTTAACGTTGTACCTTATTCACCAATAGAGATAGAGCAAAATCCTGCCCTTTTAGGACTGGCTAAGGAATATCGTGTAGGCGTAATCGTCATTAGAAAAGGCGATACTGAAAAACTCATCCATGTACTCAAAGCCGCTCGAAAAAGATGCCCTGACCCTAAAAAATTCGCCGTGGAAATTCGTGCCGACAAACAAATACGGTATAACCAGATTGAACCGATACTGGCAGCACTGGAAGAAGCAAAATTATCGAAAATGTATATAACTGCAATGCTTTACCAACCGGACTATTGATAAAAGAATGGCTGATCAACAAAAACAAGACACAACAGGCGCCCTGCGGTACGTTTCCGAACGGAAGAAACGTGAGGAGGAAGCGGCACCTGTAGTAATGCAGCCACCTCTAACACCAATGATTGACGTAGTCTTCCAGCTGCTTATATTCTTCTTGCTTGCTTGTCAGTTTCGCCAAGCAGAAGGTCAGATACCTGCCAATCTACCCGATATCTCAGGTCCAGCCCAGGCAACGCCGTTCGTCGACCCGATTAAAATCACGCTCAGACCCACCGGCCCGAACAATACGGGCGTCCTCATCGAGGTCAAGCACGCCAACGTCACCCTTACCAGCTCGGCTGAACTTTATGCCTACCTGGTAAAGATGTCAAAGATTTACGGAGAAGGTTCAACGGAAAAAGTTCCAGTTGTTATCAAACCACTTGGTGATGTACTTTGGGAACATGTAGTTAATGCGTTCAACCAAGCAATCAGGGCGAAATACAAGCAGATAGGATTTGCTCCAAGCTAATTTTAGCATAATCTACCGCTAACACACCTTGGGAAGTAATGTCCGTAGAAGATATTATCAACAACAGAGCGTACCTTACAGGAGTAAACAATCCTGACCAAGACGATTACATCAAGAATCGTCTTGCTGATTATTCAATTATGCCGCCTCGTAAAAAAACTCTACTCCTGTTTGCAGTGATAGCCGTCCTGTCATTAATTCTTCCTCAAGCATCTGCCAAGGATGAAAAGGGCGTATATGAAAAACTCGATCAAGCAAAGTTAGCCAAAACCCTCAAGGAATTCGGAATGACCGAGTTGCTCGAAACGATAAGCAAACCAAGCCCAGGCAAAAAGGTCAATATAGTGGCACTGTCTCTGTTGGTGGATAACAAGATAAAGCAGGCATTAGAGGCAGTGGATCAGGAAAATCGGGATAATTTGCTCGATGAAGCAATTGCCTATCTCGACAGATTAATCGTTGCTACTGCCAAGGCAAAGGATGATATGACCATTCTGAAGCACTATCGTTTCGTCCTCAAAAGGATTGTTACCGAGGGCATCACCAAAGCAGATAAGTATGCTGAACGTGTTTCGTATTTCTTGGCAAGTCCAGATGATCCAAAAATTCTCAAACGTCTAACCGCCAGTGCGCTAAAACGACTGGATCAGTTAATGGACAAACTAATCAATTTGCAAGAACTCTGGGCTGATGACGAAGAGAGAATGGTAACCGGAGCAGCATGGCAACTTGAAGCACTAATTGATGAAGTACGTTATCGTGGTGCCTGGATAAGGCTTTACCACGCAATGGTATTACCTGCAGGCTCCGAGGAACGTTCGATGCTATTGCAGCAAGCAATTCAGGATGTCAAAAAGTTCGCAGATGCCGAGGATAACTCCAGCGGGGTGAAGTTCTACTCGCTTTTATTATCTGGAATCTGTTCACGCTTGCTTGGCAAATGGCAACAGGCAGAGTCGTACCTCGATCGTGCTGCCGATGAACAGGCTGCACCAGCTGTCAGATTAAAAGCCCTCTTTGAAAAGGTACTTTGCTATATTGACCAAAAGAAATTTACCGAGGCGGCAAGGGCTATCGAGCAATTTCGCAAGCGCGGTGTAGATTTAGGAATGCCAAAGGTAGCGGTAGATATGCAGTCAGCCCTTCTTGCAAGTCATTTAGCTGATGTTCAGGCTGATGCCTTAGAGAAAAGCGACCCGCAGGCTGCCACTGAGTTCCGTGCAAAATCACGAAAATACCTGCTGGACTTCCTCGAAAAATATCCCAATTACCGTGAAGCATTCGTAGAAGTTATCGCCACCAAGTATGAGGGAGTTGATACGAAGGAACTGTTTCCCGATATGAAGATTCTCCTCGGTATAAGGCTCTATAACAAGGCATTGAGAAAATACGAGTCTTCGCCCCAAAAGGTTATACCGCTCGATCTGCTTACCAAGGCTGAAAAGTACTTTGACGAGGTTTTGTCCGACAAGCGAGCCGGAAAAAAGGTACAGGCGACGGCACTTTGGTACCTGGCACTTATCAGGAATCTTGAACGGCGCAACCTTGAAGCCGCTAAGTATTTTCGACAGTTAGCCGAGAAATTTCCTGATGACGAACGAGCCCGCAATGCTGCTATCTATGCTGTTAGGAGTCTGCGGGGAATCCTGGCTGAAAAGAATGTTGAACCCACCGAGATGGGAACTACGTTCGTGAAGGAATACGCTCAATGCTTATCGATACTCGTCAAAAACTGGGGACAGACTGACCCGGAGATCCGCTCGTATAATTATGAACTGGGCATGCTTTATGATAAACTCGGCAGAACCTCCGAAGCAATAGACGCATTTGAAAGAATTC
>JAGHBS010000005.1 GCA_021160865.1 Planctomycetota bacterium
ATTATGATGTTTATAATGCGAAACATTTGGAAGCATTCGAGAGATACCGAATTAAGAAGCGGAGCAGTCTATCAGAGAATAGGATTCAATTTTTAGAGGAAGTTAGAGGAAGTTAGAGGAAGTTGTGAACATGACTATGGAATATGTGGAGTTTGTCTCGCGAGGCTATACGTTGAGGGGAATGTTCCATCCCTGTTTTGATAATAAATCAGCATCTCCAGCCGTTATTCTCTGTCATGGCTTTACCGGGCATAAGATTGAAGCACATTTCCTGTTCGTGACGATTGCAAAGTATCTTCAATCCAAGGGGATAGCGGTATTGCGGTTCGACTTTGCAGGCAGCGGTGAAAGCGATGGTGAGTTTTCCGACGTGACGATATCGGGTGAAGTTGACGATGCCTCCGCTGCTTTAGATTATCTCATCGGTAGAAACGACGTTGATTCAGGGCGTATCGGCTTGGCGGGATTAAGTCTCGGCGGCGGAGTGGCTGCCCTTCTTGCTGAGAGACGAAAAGATGACGTACAAGCCCTTGCCCTTCTATCAGCCGTAGCAAGTCCTGCTCGAATTATATCGTTCATCCGTACAGGTAAGTTTGAAACACAATTGGCAAACTGGGGTTATCTTGACTTCGGTGGGCTTAAAGTCTCACGCAAGTTCCTTCAGGATGCAGAGCATCATGACCCTGCAGGTGCGGTAGCGCAATTTCCCAAGCCGGTTCTGATTGTCCATGGTGATGAAGATAGTACCGTGCCTCTCAGCGAAGCACGAACATTCCAGCAAGCCCGAAGACAATCGCCAGCATCCACTCAAGTAGAAATTATCAAAGGAGCAACACACACCTACTCAACATTAGAGCATACCGAGACAGTTTGCCGATTGCTGGGTGAGTTTTTCACGACACATTTATAGGTGGATGCCGCCGATGTGAAGATAATCATCATTTGTGGTTTTGTAAGCAAAACGAAGGGCAAATTTGGTGAGATAACTACTTTTGATAACCGCCGATGAACACATGTAAAATAGTCAGCAATGACTCGACCTATCGTAATTACGTTTTTCGCATTGCTTGTTTGTTTGGTCGGCTGTGGAATTGTCCAGAGGCAGAGCAATTCACAGGATAATCGCAAGGCGGATAAGTATTACCTTCAGCCATTGATTGTTCAGCAGCGTGAGGCATATCCTGAGACGATTACGGGCAAATTCATTTCCCTTGCAGATTTTGAGCGCTCCGAGCTTACCGGTCAAAGTGGTGGAAGTCAGGTACGATATTTCTCGATTGTCCCTTCCGGGCAAGACGCTTCATTGAAGTTCGTCGTTAACATTACCCGCACCGGTGCTGGGGCGATGGAGGTAAGTTTACCGGCAGGGGCGTCGCTGATTTTTCATGTTCCTGGCATTCACGATTTTTCAAAGTACACTTTGTTAACAATGGCAATTTACGCTCGAAGCCTTCGGGACGACCTGATGATCAGGATTTCCACCGATAAAGCAGCATGGGAGACTCACCCTATGCTTATCAAGCCAGGCTGGAATAATGTGAAGATTGACCTTGCCCGTCTCAAAATGATGTCTGATTTCAATCCCAGGCGTGTACGAACGATTCGTTTATGGTTTTCGCATTCTACTTCACCGCTGAAGATTAATATCGATGACATCATGCTGATTGATAATCGTCGTTGGATAGAGCCAGTCCCTGCGGGGATGAGACTTTTCAAAAGCGGGCTTGATTATGTAATTCACCTGCCTTACCGCGTCAAGCCTGTCAGGCTTCGACAATGCGATGATGGTTTATGGCGACTTGTAGACGAGCCGATAAGACTTATACTCAATGGCGATTATCATGGTTTCTTTCCCCCCACCGATGCCGATTACCTCTCCGATGTGCTTGTGATGGGGCGCTTGAGAGTTGGGCAGGTTGAGCTGATTGAACATAATTCCATACGCATTCGCATCGCTAATACGTGGTTCTTCAGTGACGTATCAGGTAAGCGAGAATCAACCGATACCAGAAAGATTAGATGGGAATATACCTTCTATCGCGATGGTAAGTGGATAACAGATGTAATTCTAAATAACGTTGGGGGATCGCCGATCCGTGCTGTGAAGATAATTATTCCTAAAGAAGCGGTTTTTTCGGATGGTTCAGCAGGCCCGCTCAAACAGGTAAAGCCCCTTTCCGCGCCAGTTGGTCGGTGGGATTTCCTGATACTGCCTCCTGATGAAAAGGCTGACATGTACAAAGATAACTTCGTCCATCCTGCAAGGATTAATGTTCAGGTCGGGCGTGTGAAGATATTATCCGGAGATATAGACGGTGATGGCTTTGATCAAACCCAAGGTTGCTATAACATCCTTGCTGATAAAGGACGTTGTCGGTTTGTCCTTAAACCACAAGGGAAACTTCTCAATCCGGTCATACGCATCTTCGGAATGAGATTATCTACAAGCAGTGAGGGGTGCAGAAGAGTATCGGTGAATTGTGAAGGACGGGCGATACGTAAGTTTGTTTCACTGCCCGACGGTTCAATTTTATTCATGCTGTCTGGGGTTATAAATCATCCAATCTGGGTTGAGGCAACCGTGGAGGTTTTTAATGGAGGAGGTTAGTATATATGCCGTACAAAAAATTTTCTCATTCGTGAAAGAGAGTTGGCATTTGTGTCGATAAACAGGATGGTTTATTAGATTGTTCTATTACGCCTGCAGGGATGGTAAAGGTTCCCTTTGACAATGGATTATCCGATCCGATTAAAATATCACAGCCATAGTTACTCTACTTTGTTAGATTTCTGTCGAACAGAAGAGCGTTGTTACCTTTTGATTTTTGATTAATTATATATAATCCGTTTAGAAGAATAACTTGTAAGAGATATTTTCGGCTCGTATAATTTCGTAGATTGATACGGATATTGGAAAGGTTCAGCCGTGAGAAAGATGAGTTTTTTTCCCACGATATTAGGGCTTGAAATTATTCTAATTAGTCTGTCGGGTTGTGCTGGTCAAAGGCTCGGTTGGTGGAGTTGGTTCGATCCCAGCAAACTTATCCATAAGGAGGATCGAGCGGTAGTAAATCCCATCTTTACCCAGATAGGTCCAACCGATCAGACCAGCGAGGTGTTTCCGAACGCCACCTTTCCCACCGTAGAGGACCTTCAATACGTGGATGAGGATTATGTTATCGGTCCTAATGATGTCTTGCGGATATCAGTGCTGGATTTGCTTCAAGAAGGTGTCGAAACGGTCATGGAAAGGCAGGTTAGCCAGAGTGGCTATATCGACCTCATCCTCGGGGGCAGTATAAAGGCAGCTGGGCTAACGAAGGATCAACTAACCGAGGAGATAAAGAAGGTTTACATAGAAAATAATGTGCTAAAGACACCGACCGTTTCGGTAACGGTGGTGGTGGCACGCCAGGAGATATTTAGTATCCTTGGCGCGGTAAATAGACCGGGGACATACGCAATTCCGAGGAAGAATTTTACTTTGCTTGAGGCACTGGCGATGGCGGGGGGGATAACACAGATGAATATTCCGTGGATTTATGTCCTACGTCCTAAGGAACAACCCAGCCAGGCTGGTCAGAGCGAGAAAGGCGCAAAGTCGCTACCCCCACTACCTGAAATTCCTGAAGAACCACCTGCAACTGCACCAACAACTGCGCCATCAAAATCCGTTTCAAAAAAGGCTGAATTGGAACAGTTGGAGAAAGCCATTGTAGGTACTGCCGGTGAGGCAAAACCGGCTAAACATACCACCACGAAGCCTCAGCCGACGACGAGTAGCACTGCACCGGCAGATTTAACTACAGCGGCAGTGGGGGGTAATTATGATTGGGTATATTCTCAAGGTAGATGGATCGCAGTTCCCCGCAAAGCAAAGAAATCGTCGGTTGCGACAACGGCACCGGCTGAAGAAGAAGAGCAACAGGATAGATACGGTTGGTCGAAGTACGATTTGTCTGATACGACGCGGGTCATCGCCATCGATCGGGCTCGATTGGAAGCGATGGACCCGATGATGAATATCATAATCAGGAAGAATGACATTATAGAGGTCCCACCTTTGCAGGTGGGTGAATTCTACGTGATGGGCGAGGTGCTTCGTCCAGGTGTTTACAGTCTCACCGGTCGGAAGGTCACTGTTAAGATGGCTGTAGCTGCGGCAGGGAACCTTGGGCCTCTTAGTTGGCCTACGAACTCGGTTCTTATCCGGCGAGTAGGTGGGAATAAGGAACAGATCATCCCGCTGAATTTGCAAAGGATATTCGAGGGGAAGGACCCGGACTTTTTCCTGAAACCCGACGACGTAATTGCAGTTGGTACATACTGGGGTGCGCCGTTCCTGGCTGTCTGGAGAAATGCCTTCCGCATGACCTACGGGTTCGGATTCATCTACGACCGCAATTACTCCGAGCGCGAGTTCGAAATACCGATATTCTTCCCCAAGCCAGGATACCGTCCGTTCTGACGGGTTGAATTACCTGTATCTGTCAGCGATACCGTTCATACCATCAAACCGCTGGGATGGTGAGATTGGATAAATGCAAGATAGATAATACCTCAGCCGGGGAGCCTGCTGAAGGTTCGTGGTTTCCATTATGATGCAATTGCAATCGAAATCCAATCGGTCTGAACAGCCATCGGCAAAAAATCCCTCATCAACGGAATTAGCCGAACTGGTTCAAAAAGAGCCGATTAGCATTGTTTGGAGCCCCCAGCGTTCCACGTGGATTAAGATAGCCATCCTCTCAGGTTTGATGTTATTTCTTCAAATGCCTCATTTGCGATGGCTGGTGAAGAAGTGGATTAGCGATCCGAACTGGTCTCATGGTTTTGTCATTCCGCTGTTTAGTCTTTATTTGCTTTACAGCCGGCGCAATGCGCTCTTTGCTGCCAAGCCAAGGATTTCGGTGTGGGGGTTAGTTTTAATGATCCTTTGCCTTGCCGGTGAGATACTTGGGATATTTCCTGTCCGCAATTACTGGATAAGCCAGTTGTTTATGGTGGCAATGATATTCGGATTAGTCTGGTATTTAGCCGGTGGGCAGGTCATGCGGGTTGTCTGGTTGCCGATTTTGTTTTTAATCTTTGCAATACCATTACCTGAACTGCTCTATTCGAGAATCGCCTTACCGTTGCAGAACTTCGCTGCCAGGGGGGCAGTGGCGATATTGCAACTTTTTAAAGTCTCCATTTCCAGTATTGCAAGTTCCCTTCATATTATCAGTCGAAGCGGCGTCGAACGGAATTTGACCGTTGCAGAGGCTTGTAGCGGGATGCGATTGCTAATGGCATTCCTCGCCTTGGGTGTGGCGATGGCGTATCTGGATTACAAGCCTATCTGGCAACGTGTTATACTTGTAATAGCGGCTATACCTATTGCAATTTTTTGCAATGTAATCCGTGTCGCAATTACTTGCTGGATGTATTACATAGATGAACCTGAACTTGGACAGGATTTTATGCACCATTTCACCGGTGTTCTGATGCTGATACCTGCTTTTGCTATGCTTTGGATATTAGCGTGGATAATCCAGCATATATTCGTCGAGGAAACTGAATCGTGAAAGAATCCGATTGCGAAAAACATGAAAATCCATCCAGATCCTTGACGAAAAAGGGCTGGATTCATTTTGCTGTGGCTGCAGGGATATTATTGGTGGCGGCTATTAGCTGGAACGGGGTGCTATGGCGACTTAAAATCGCTTTGGCGAAGCTACCAGTACCGTGGCCAGATTGCGTACAGGTTGAGGATTACAGACTTACGAACTTTCCCGAGAGGATCGGTCCTTACATTATAGTGCAGGACGGGGAATTCAGCTCGAAGAAGGACGGTATCCCAGACGGTATAGATATAGTAAGAGAGGATGTGTTAGATTCACTTGGAACCACTGCCAGTAAATATAATTGGTATTACATGGCTACTTATCGCGACACGCGGGTTCCGGGGACAATCAAGGAAGGAAAAGGACGTTATGTTCGCCTGGAGATAACCTATTATACCGGTTTGCTTGACGCGGTACCGCATGTTCCGGAACGATGCCTCTTTGCTGGTGGATATACCATCGCTTATGAACAAAGTGGTTTGATACCTTTTGAAGTAAAAGACCCGAAGATTGCGTCTAAACTTCCCCCGAGATGGCGGCGATTTAATCTTTACCGAACTGTTGGTGCAAGGGGAGGGGAGAAAACGGCAGAGTATTTCGTCTTCAGTATGAATGGTATTCCAACGGCTCGATGGGAAGTGGTTCGCGGAAAATTGATGCTTTTTACGGTAAGATATTGCTATTTTGCAAAAATACAGATAGCAGTCTTCAAAGCAGGCACCTATAGAGGAGGCGTAGGCATTGTGAATGAGACTGACCTGAGTATCAGCGATCAGGCGTGTCGGGATTTTCTCAGCCATGCCTTGCCTGATATACTAAGATTTTTACCATCTGCTGATGATGTAAAGAAGCTTAGTTCGTCTGACTGACAATAACTAACAGCAAATAATGGTGCGAACCTTTTATAGTTATAATTATGGAAGAGAGTTATGGCTCGAAGGAAGAAACGACTTAATAAGAAGGTAGCAGTCCTTTTGGCGTTGATTATCGGAGTATTTCTGATAGTTGGAATTGGTCTCTGGATTATTCATCAACCCAAGGACCCAAAGATATACGCAGAGCGAGCAGCCAATTTTGTCAAAGAAGGTGATTACCGTTCTGCAGTGCGTGATTATAGTATCGCTGTCAATGCAGCGGCTGATGTCGATAAGCCAAAGTATCTTGTAAAGTTAGCTGATACTTTATTAGAGTGGCATCAGAAGGATAAATCCCTTACTGCTTCAACGAGAGCGAGGTTATTTTACACCGCACGCGATAAACTACTCGAAGCACTACGATATAATCCGAAGTATCTCGATGCCCAGCGTCGGCTTACGCAAATCGAATTCACTATAGGATATGCACAGGGAGATATGGAGCGTTGTATCCGGGCAGCTGATGATTTATTGAAACTCGATCCCAATGATGAGGAAACCCTTTATAGACGCGCATTAGCAAAGGCACAATTGGCAAAAACAAGGGAGGTTTATCTTACCCCGGCATTTGAAGATTTCACCCGCTTAGTCAAGATTGCACCGCAGAAAGACCGCTACTGGTTGGGCTTGATAACCCTTAAAGCCAAGATATTAGAAAATGATCCACGAAAAAATGAGCAGATTGAACAACTCTATAAAAAGGCGATCAAGGCCAATCCTAACTCAGCAGATATTCGTATCTTTTATGCTCATTTTCTTGAAAGAAACGACCGCAAAGAAGAAGCTATCAAGCAGCTTCTTCAAGCCACTAAACTCCAACCAAATAGTGCGAAACCATATCTCGAATTAGCAGCATTTTACAATCGGTCTGGCAGGCGTGAGGATGCTATTGCGGCTTTAGTCAAGGCCAAGAAAGCAGATCCACAGGATTATCGCCCTTATTGGAGATTAGCCCGAGCATATACTGCTTTGAAGCATGCCGATAAAGCGGAAAAAATCCTACTGGAGGGCATCAAGACTATAAAGGCTAAAAAGAAATCCAAACCCAGCGCTATCGAATCAGCCAGCTACGATATCGGTATTACCGTATTGAATCAAGCACTCTGCGATGTTCTGCTGGATAGATTGGAGAAGATTGATTCGAAAAAGGAGCGAAAGAAGATTTTAGATAGAGTAAATAGCCTGCTTGCGGAGATTAAGGAGATAGCCAAAAAGAGTCGCTTCTCGAAGAAACTCCAGCCTTATATAGATAAGGTTTCAGGTCGCTTGGCATTGGCAAATGGCAAGCCAGTTGAGGCAGAGAAACTCTTGCGAAAGGCATATGATTCGTTCGATACATTCGAGCCGAAAACGGCAGAGATACTAATTAACCTTTACAAGCGACTTGGACAGTTAGGGGAAGCACAGGAAATTTTATCTCGTTTTGTCCTCTTGACGAAGAATAATCCTACTGCAACATTGGCTTTGGCCAAACTTTATATAAGTTCTCGCGCCTATGATAGGGCGCTTCGCCTCATCCGTCGTGTATTGAGGGAGCAAGAGAGCGATGAGGTTTTATCGTTAAAACTGGGTCTGGAAGCCATTATGGGCAGACGGAGGCAGATCCCAGCATCCTTGAAAAAGCTCGACCCTGCTGCCACTTCTCTATTCCTACAAGCGGCTCGTCAACTTTGGGCAGGAGGTGCTCGTACATCAGCCATTCGTTTAGTACAGGATGTTCTAAAACGTGAGCCGAAGAACTTAGCCGCTTTGCTTCAAATACTACAGTGGTACAAAATACAGAAAGAGCAAGATAAGGTAAAATCAATACTTGCTTACATTGAACGAACTTACAAAGACAAACCATTTGTTATCCAGCAAGTACATGCTCTTTTATCCGCTGATCGTAGCAAGTTATTATTAGCACAGTTAGCTTTGGCTAAGAAGGAAACCGATCCTGTCTTACGGGCACTTCGGATTGCAGGGATATACCGTTCCTTTGGTGATGAAAAGAAGTATCTGGAATACCTATCTAAAGCCGAGAAACAAGACCCGAAGAACCCCACCGTTATACGATGGCGGTTTGAAGATGCCTTGAGGAAGCAGGATTGGGCAAAGGCAGAGAGGTACGCTGCCCTGGCAGCGGAGATAGATATTGATGGTGTCGGTGGTAAGATGTACAAGGCGAGATTGGCTGCAATCCGTGGGAATATAGATGAAGCACTCTCGCTGGCTCGTCAGGCCGTTCAGATATGTCCCCATTTTAGCGAATATCACGCCTTTTTAGGTGATTGCTACTATGCCCTGGGGCAAATTGATAAAGCAAAAAGTGAGTATGAAACTGCTCATTCTCAAAGCCCTTCTAATATGTCTGCTTTAAAAGGACTTATCCGTGTCAATGAAAGACTCGGCAACACAGATGATTATGCGCATTGGGTTACGCTTGCATATAGAATTGCTCCTAAGGATCCAGAGGTTAGGGAGAGGTACATGGTATTGGCTGAATCGCGAGAGAATCCTGAGAAGGTAATCAGGATGCGAGAGCAGATACGTAAAAGCCAACCCGATAATCTGCCTAATCTTCTACAATTAGCAAGATTATATGAGCGGACTGGACGTTTCACTATGGCTGAACAGTTGTATCGGGAGGTTGCCCGACGTTCAAACCAAAGTCCTTGGGCGATGGGTGTATTGGCAGAGTTTCTATACAGGACGCATCGTGATGTTGAAGCAAGACAGATGTTAGCAAGTTGGGCTGAAAAACGTGCGGCTGATAAAGCAACTGCATATGCTGTATGGGGGGCGTATCTGGATTTGGCCGGTCATGTCGATCAGGCAGAAGCCGTTTTGAAGAAAGCAATAAAGGTCTCTCCTGCAGATCCTGATAGTTATCTGGCGATGGCGAAATTCTATGCTCGTCATAAAAAGTGGTCTCAAGCCGCTCATTATCAGAAACGATACCTTACTTTGTCTGGAAAAAATGCTACACGAGCGGCTAAAGAAGATCTTGTAGCCTATCTTATAAATGCCAATATGCTTCAGGAGGCTGAAAAGGTAATTAACGAATCGCTTAAAACTGCACCGAATGATATCGGTATGCTTAATTACAAAGCCATAGTTCGTATAGGCCAGAAGAAGTTCGACGAGGCGATGCAGATACTCAATCGGATACTGACAATTCAGCCTGATTACAAACCTGCTTTATCAACTCGTGCTGATTTGTATCTAATGATGGGCGAGAAGCATAAAGCTATATCTGATTTAGAAGCGGCTCGACGGGCTGGGGGTTCTATAGCAGTGGGGATAAAACTTTCCAAACTTTACGATAGTATCGGGGATTTCAGTAATGCCCAAGCTGTTCTCAAGGCTCTCTTAGCAGAGTCGCCCCGATCGCCGATTGTTTTGAAGGAGCTAATCGACTTGTACTACCGTCATAAACGATGGGTATCATTACAAGATATACTAACCAAGGCTAAGAGTATGTATCCGCAGAATACATATTATCTTGTTGCAGAGGCGAATATGTGGCGGCAACGGAATGTGATGAATCGGGCTATTGCCGCTTTGGAAAAGGCTCACAATATAGCGCCTGATAATCACAATATCGCTTTAGCCCTGGCAGAAGCATTAGCCATGGTAGGGCAGTACGAGAAAGTGCTGAAAATGGGAACGGATCTTCAAAAGTACAAGGATATTGCCCCTCAAGCAACCGCATTGATTGCACTTGCCTACGCGAAGAGAAATCACTTCAAGCAGGCTGACGAAATGTTTGAACAAGCAGTAAGGATGTGCCAAGATCCCCCTCAATTGTTGTTTGTGTACGATAAGGTCAAAATGACGTATTCTTCCCAAGAGGCGATAAAAAAGATTAAACAGTGGTCAAAACTGCTTCCTAAAAAAGCAGATATATATCATGTGATAGGCAGCACCTTGAGACGAGCAGGCGATTTTACTGCTGCTGAAGAGTACCTTACTGAGGCGATCTCTCTTGCTCAGAATGATCGTCTAAAATATATGATAAAGAATGAGTTGGCGCTGGTATATATGTATAGTGGCCAATACAACCAATGCGTGAAGGTGTACAAAGATTTACTGAAAGGAAACCCTGACAACGCAGTTGTTTTGAATAATCTTGCGTGGATGCTATGTGCATACGAACAGGTAAGAAACCTCGACGAGGCATTGAAGTATGCCCAAAAGGCAGTCCAGATTAAACCTCATGAGCCTAATTCTCTGGATACGTATGGTTATATATTGTATTTAAAAGGGCGATATGATAAGGCGGCCGATATATTAAAACAATCGGTCCGAATACGGGCAAGTTCGACTAACAGATTGCATCTCGGTATGGTGTATGAAAAAATGGGTCGAACTGGAGATGCAATTAAACAGTATCGATTGGCATGGAAGTTTGTAAAAGACAATCCGAAAGACCCTAATTACAATGAGATACGGAAGGCATTGGAGAGGTTTGAGAAGGCGCTAAGTGAGAGTACTACACTATGACAATGATACCAACACACGAGCAAACACCACACCCCCTTGGTCCTGTTAGGGCACCGGCTGAAATTATACCGCGAATTCCTTCTGGTGGCCCTGGTGGAGGGGGAGGACTAACTCCGCGGGATATATGGCGCATCATACGGAAACGCAAGGGCTTGATAATTACAACGTTCCTCGTATGCGTAGCAGTTGTAATTACTGGAACGGGGTTATGGTGGTATTTTGCTCCACTTTATACTGCCAAGGCGTACCTGATAGTTTCTCCACCACCGGCTTCGATCCTTCGTCCGGGAGAAACAATGTATGGCAGAGATATTATGGAACGGTATCAACAGACCCAAGCAGAACTTATTCAGCATCAGGATGTTTTCATTGATGCAGCCAAGAACGAAAATCTACGGAGGACAAAATGGTACCAGAAGCATAAGAAGGATATCATCAAGGAACTTCGCGAGGAGATTAAGTTTAGTGTATTGCCTAATGTAAACCTCATCGAATTATCCATGACCGGTTTGAACAGGACTGAATTAGCCGACATTGTAAACGCGGTAGCGGATAGCTGTGTGAGATTTGCCCGGCGCAGTACGCTTGCCAGGCACAGGGAAGAGATTGACAAGTTGTCGGCAGCCAGAGATAGGGCACAGCGTAGACTCGAAGCCATTCGACGTGAGATCGCTCGATTGAGAAGTACCAGCAGGGCTGCCGGCATGCAAGAACGGCGAAATATTGTCACAATTAAGATACAATTGCTTATTCAACAGCTAAGCGAGGCACAAACGAACCTTGCTGAGGCGCAAGCGGCCTACAATGCTTTTCAGGAAGCGGTAAAGAACAACACCATTGAACAAGACCCTCAAATTGTTCAGGCATTGGAGTTCGATCGGACTCTTATTATGCTCAAGGCAAAACTCTCGGAACTCGAAACGAATCTGTATAACGCAACGGAAAAGTTTGGCCCGGAGCATCGTACCGTCAAGACCATTGAGGGATTAATAAAAGCGGTAAAGAAACAGATTGAAGATCGTCGAAAGGAAGTAATCAAAGTTCAAGTATCTTTTCTCAAGCAGATGCGGGAATCTGAGTTAGCTGCTGCCCAGCAACAAGTGCTCAGATTGCAATCGCTTTTCGAGGAAGCAAAGGCTGAGGCGCGCGATCTGGAAGATACTCTCGGACGACTTGCAGCACTTGAGGAAGATGCAAAGACGCTCCAAGACCACATTAAAGTAATTGATGCAAGACTCGAGGATTTACAGGTTCTATCAAGTCCTGCAAGGGCAGCAGGTGCCGGTGCAGCGGAAGAAGCTATTGTCGGACCGGTAAATATCGGTTACCGCGCTGCTGAACCGCTTCCCAATAATCCGTCGCAGCCCAAGTGGAGTATTATGGTACCCTTGGGTATTGTGCTTGGTTTAATGCTTGGTTTTGGACTGGCATTTTTGCTGGAGTTGTCTGATACATCCGTGAAAACTCCAAGTGATCTTGCCCGACGCATTGATTTACCCTTGCTTGGGATGATTCCCCACGCAGATGACCTGGATGAAGAGATTGAAGATTTCCGTCGAGCCGTTTTGCTTGCACCGCAATCACCGGTTGCAGAAGCATTTAGACAGGTTCGTACCAATTTACTCTTTAGTGGACCGGCACAGAGACGGCGGAGTATTCTAATTACCTCGCCTGCTCCGGGGGATGGTCGAACGACGGTCGTGATGAATTTGGCAGCCTCGGCGGCATTGGCAGGAATGAAGGTACTCGTGGTGGATGCCAACTTCCGAAGACCAGCAATTGGGGATATGTTTCCCCAGGCTAATCAAGCAGGTCTTTCGTCAGTACTCGTTGGCCAGGCGACCTGGCGCGAAGTTGTCTCTGCGACGGATGTGAGCAATTTGAGTGTTATTACCTCAGGTCCTCTGCCTCCTAATCCTGCCGAATTGCTTGGCTCCGATGCGATGCGACAATTCATATCTGAAGCCAGTGCCGAGTATGATCAAGTTCTTTTCGATGGTTCACCGCTTATGGTGGTTTCCGATGCGGTCATATTGAGTACGCAAGTTGATGGTGTCGTCCTGGTGGTACGTGCGGGTCAAAACAGCGTCGGCATCGTTCAGCGATCAGCCGAGAGACTTATCAGAATTGGTGCACATGTATTTGGAATTGTACTCGAGGCGGTTAGGTCTATGGGTGGCGGCTACCTGAGGAAAAATTACGAAACATTCTATGAATATCAAGAAAAATCCCTGCCAGAATAGTAGTATAATTTAACGAGAGTGGTTCTTGCTTGCTTGTACCCGATTTGTGGGTGTGTCTTTATGCAGAGCCAAACAGAGAGGATATCTGATAGGGTCTCTGTAGGGTAAAATTTTTAGATTGAGATAATAGATGCCAGCGTAGCTCAACGGTAGAGCACAGCTTTTGTAAAGCTGGGGTTGTGGGTTCGAATCCCTCCGCTGGCTTGTCTGTATGGTCTAATGTGATAACTTGACGAACAATATTAAGTTTTGATACTATTAAAATTCTGTGGGAGTGTGCCCGAGTGGACAAAGGGAGCAGACTGTAAATCTGCCGGCGTAA
>JAGHBS010000199.1 GCA_021160865.1 Planctomycetota bacterium
ACTTAATAGAATCCGCAGGAATATCGAGGTGACACGAAGGCGGATTCACGAGATTATTTATGGCTATATCCGCCGACCTGATGTAGTCAAGGTGCTGCGCAATCCGACTGTGACGCTGCATGATGATCGTTTCGTCCTGCCGGTGAAAGTGGAGTTTCGCAATCAGCTACCCGGCGTGGTGCATCGAGTATCAAATACTGGTGCCACCGTCTTCGTTGAGCCGAATGATTCGGTAGAGTTGAATAATACGTTAGTGGAACTGTTTAACGACGAGCGTCGCGAAATTGCCAGACTCCTTGACGAGTTATCTATTCGTATTCATCAGCAGCACAGCAGGATAATCTCGCTACTTCGAATCCTTGCACGTTTAGACCTTATTGCTGCTAAGGCGCAATATGCATATCAGTTTGATTTTACCTCTCCGGAGATTACCGAGAGGGGCGGGGTTGAACTTTATCAGGCAAGACATCCACTTTTAATTGAGCAAGTTTATCAGTATGAAATTACTGTTCCATCGGAGCGAACATCACCCCCGCCGCACGAAGTCGTGCCTATAGATGTCAGGTTGGGTATTGATTTCAATACGCTAATCATCACCGGCCCTAACACGGGAGACAAAACCGTTACATTGAAGACGGTTGGGTTGCTCTCGATAATGGCACAGTCGGGTATGCATATCCCCGCTCAGAAGGGAAGCAAGTTGCCGGTTTTCCGTGATGTCCTGATAGACGTCGGTGATGAACAATCGCTGCAGCAATCGCTATCAACTTTTGGTGCGCACATCAGGCGGATAAAGAACATATTGAACCGTGCTGATAAGTATAGTTTGGTCTTGCTTGACGAGCTGGGTGCCGGCACCGACCCTGACGAAGGTGCTGCTATCGGTCAGGCTATATTGGATGAATTGCAGCGAATTGGCTGCTTGACGATGGTTACGACGCACCTATCGGCTCTGAAGGCGTATGCGTTCAACCACGAACGGGTAGACAATGCTTCGGTGGAGTTCGACACACGCACGCTTCGCCCGCTGTATCGTCTTCGAATAGGTCAGCCTGGTGAAAGTCATGCAATTACCGTTGCTTCTGCGATGGGCTTGTCGAGGGAGATAGTATCGGCTGCGAAGAATTATCTTGATGAGAAGGGTCTTGCCTTTACCAAGGCGATTCGAGCCACTTCCTCTGCCCGTCAAGCCTCGGAGGCTGCCCGTGCCAGGGCTCACGCAGAGCAAATCGCTGCTGAGCAGATGCGGCAGGAGTATGAAGCCAGGCTTGCTGAACTTTCACGCCTGCAAGAGAAATTTCACAATTGGGTTGCTTCGCTGGCTGAGTTGAAACCTGGTGATGAGATACATATTCCATCCCTTGGAAAGGTAGGTAAACTTGTTCGAGTAGAGTTCAATAAGCAAATAGCGCTTGTTGATATTGGCAATATGCAGATGGAGGTGCCCCTTGCTGAATTGATGCCAGATGTGGGGCAAAAGAAGATTCGTGAGGAACTCGCCAGACTTCGTGAACAGATATTAGCCCAAAGCCGCCGTACTGAACAGGCACTCGTTGAGGCAGAGAATCTGCGTAAGCAGTACCAGCAGGCATTATCTCAGCAGCGAGCCCGGCAGGAACAATTCAATCGCTGGATTAGGCAGATCGCCCAGACAAAACCCGGCCAGCAGGTTACAATCTCCAAGCCGCCTGGAAAAGGTAAGTTAATCGAGTTGGATTTTTCTGCTAATAAAGCCACGGTTGAAACTTCTCAGGGCATACTGACGCTTTCTTTGCAGGAATTGTTCCCTCAAAGCGGGGTCTTTGCACCCAGGAAGACTGCTCGTTCAGCCCAGGTACGGAAGCGTCAGCGTGATAGGATGTTAGACCGCCCCATCCAGCATCGCAAACCTGACGGTCGAGCTGCACGGGCTAACCGAAAAGCCGTACTTGAAACTCCACCTGGCGAGCAATTGTATATCGTACCATTCCGAAAAAATGCTACCTTAATAAGGTTTGAACCTGAGAAGGACATCGCTGTTTTACAAGCCGGTGCCTTTGAAGTGGAAATTCCCATCGCAGATCTTGAACCTGCAAGGAAGCGAAAGTAATTTCTGTCCACCCCAGAGGCACGGATAGATTGATTTTCTTTACAAGCCCAGTTTTTTCCGAAGGAACTTCCCCGTGTAGGAATTTTTGCATCTTGCGACGTCTTCGGGCGTTCCCTGGGCTACGATGGTACCACCAGCATCGCCACCTTCCGGACCAAGGTCGATAATCCAATCGGCGCACTTGATAACGTCGAGATTATGCTCGATTACGATGATAGTATTTCCTTTGTCAGCTAATCGATTTAAAACGTTCAGCAGATTTCGAATATCGGCAAAGTGTAGTCCGGTGGTGGGTTCGTCGAGGATGTAAAGGGTATGGCCGGTGTCGCGTTTACCGAGTTCAGCAGCAAGTTTTACCCGCTGGGCTTCGCCGCCTGAAAGCGTTGTGGAGGATTGCCCCAGTTCCATATACGATAAGCCCACATCGTAGAGGGTCTGGAGAATCTGCCTTATCTTCGGGAAGTTTTCAAAGAACTCCAGTGCCTCTTCAACCCGCATTTCAAGGACGTCAGCGATGCTTTTTCCACGATACTTTATTTCCAGCGTCTCACGGTTGTATCGTCGGCCTTTGCACTCCGCACAGGTCACATAGACATCGGGTAGGAAGTGCATCTCAATCTTTTTAGTACCCTGACCCTGACAGGCTTCACATCGCCCGCCTTTGATGTTGAATGAGAATCGTCCAGGTTTGTATCCACGAATCTTTGCTTCACGGGTTCGAGCGTAGAGTTTTCGTATATGATCGAAAACGCCCGTATAGGTTGCAGGGTTTGATCGAGGAGTTCGGCCGATGGGGGATTGATCTATCTCGATAACTTTATCGATATAACGAGTTCCGAGTAATTTATCGTATTGGCCGGGCTTATCACGCGAGCCGTAAAGATTCCGTCGCAATGCCCGTAGCAGAGTTTGATCCACCAGCGTACTTTTCCCTGACCCACTTACACCCGTGACACAGATAATTCCACCGAGGGGGAACTTTACATTGATATTTTTCAGGTTATTTTCCCTGCATCCTCTAATTTCGATGGCTCGCTGGAGTGATAAGCGCCTTCGCTGCTTGGGCGTCTCGATTTGCATCTTGCCCGATAAGTACTTACCGGTGATGGATTCTGGGGCTGATTCGATATCCTTTATCGAGCCAGCAGCGACAATGCGCCCGCCTCGTCTGCCGGCACCAGGTCCAAGGTCGATGATATAGTCAGCAGAGCGTATCATCTCTTCGTCATGTTCCACGACAATGACGGTATTGTCTATATCGCGCAGGTGTCGGAGCGTTTCGATCATCCTCTTATTATCTCGCTGATGCAGGCCGATGGTGGGTTCGTCAAGTACGTAGCAGACGCCTACCAATCCGCTGCCAACTTGTGTTGCCAGACGAATCCGCTGGGCCTCTCCGCCTGACAATGTTGCACTGGTACGATCGAGCGTGATATATCCCAGTCCGACGTTTTCCATGAACCTCAATCGATGCCTGATTTCCCGCAGTATCTGCTGGGCAATCTGAGCTTTTTCAGCATCAAGCGAGAGTGAATCGAAATATTCCCTTGCTTCGGAAATGCTCATACGAGTGATGTCATAGATATTTTTTCCATTGATAGTTACCGCTAACGAGGCAGGTTTCAGCCTTGCTCCATGACATGCCTTGCAGGGTTGGTCGGACAGATATGAGTGAAGTCGTTCTTTAACTGCTTCGCTTTCGGTATTATTCCATCGTCGGATAAGGTTCGGTATGACTCCTTCAAATCCCAGCGGCCCGTCAGGGTCGCCGTACATTAGTATCTTTCGGATTGAAGCTGGTAAATCCTTGTAGGGCGTTTCCGGATCGACGCCATAATATCTACAAAACTGACGAATAAGGCGATTGTAGTAGATGTTTACACGTTTGCCACCATGTCGCCAGGCGTCGATTGCACCGTGAGCGAGACTTTTTGACGGGTCTGGAACGATGAGGTCGGGATCAAATTCCGGAATAGTTCCAAGCCCATCACAGACTTCGCAAGCACCATAGGGCGAATTGAAACTGAACATACGTGGTGAAAGTTCTTCCAGATTGACTTCCGGATGCTCCGGACAGGCAAATGTTGAACTGAATATCTGATCTTTCCAGATGGGCTTTCCCGTTTTCTCATCAATAGATTCATACGTGATTGTGACTAATCCTTCCGAGAGGTTCATAGCCACACCGATGCTGTCGCTCAGGCGGGTTCTTACTGATGGTTTGAGTATTAATCGGTCGACAACGACCTCTATGGTGTGTTTGCGGTTCTTTTCAAGCGTAGGCAGGTTGTTTATATCGTACATTGCTGAATCGATTCGCACTCGCACGAATCCTTCTCGCTGGACGTGTCGGAGCAGTTCGAAGTGTTGTCCCTTTTTGCCCCTTACAATCGGTGCAAGTACCATGAAGCGTGTACCTTCGGGCAATTTGAAGATGGTATCGACTATTTGCGTGATGGTCTGCGAGGTGATTTCCCTGCCACAAATCCAGCAATGAGGCGTGCCGACGCGGGCAAAGAGCAGGCGGAGATAATCGTAAATCTCCGTGGTGGTCGCAACGGTTGAGCGTGGATTAGC
>JAGHBS010000010.1 GCA_021160865.1 Planctomycetota bacterium
GCAACCTTTCTCAGTAAAGTAGAATTCGAATATATTTATGCTATTTGTATGCTCAGCGTGCCTCTGTGGTATATACTCGTTGAGGAATCACACAAAGGCAGCAAAAGCGACGATAATTTGAGGAATAAGGAGGCAAAAGCTCAAGCAAGCGAATAACGACGTCGCTACGAGGGCAAACAATGTCCGAAGAAAATCAAAGAGTTTCCTCATCAAATCCTCTGATTTCTTCTGATAAAGGGAATAGCAGATCTACTACGTATCGCATTGCCTTTGTTGTGGTTAGAATGGGTGTAGGAGGCAAGGAGCGAGTTATACTGCACCTGACGCACTATATGAAGAAACGTGGGTTTAAACCAATTGTAGTTTGCTTGACCAATAAGGGAGAGTTCGGAAAGCGGCTTGAGGCGCAGGGCGTGCAGGTGGAAGCGATTCGTTCCAATCGCCGATGGGATTTGGCTGCGGTGTGGCGGCTTGCAAAATTATTTCGCCGGTTCAAACCCGATCTTATTAATGTGCATGATAGGTCGAGTTTACCCTACGTATTTCTCGCAAATCAAATGAGTGCCAAATGCCCCATAGTCTTTTCTTGTCATGGTCTATTATTTCAAGAGAAAAATCGTTCCAGATATCTTGAACAGCTGGCTATGAGGAATGTTCGAGCAGTATCAGCGGTATCCGAACAAGTGGCATCTGAGTATTCCCGGTTTTTACGATGGAATAAGAAGATAGAAATCATTCCTAATGGTGTGCCGCCGATATCTCGTCATCCAAAATTGAGAAGCATCTTGCGGGCAAAAATGGGTTTATCGGAAGATGTCCTTGTATTACTGGCTGTTGGTAATATTAATCCGGAAAAAGGTTATGAGGATCTCCTTGAGGCTGTATCTTTGGTGCGAGAAGAGGATATTTGTCGACCCTTCGTTGTTCTCGTAGCAGGTTCAAAGTCAAACGATACCTACTGGCAAGCCCTTTGCGAACATATGAAGCGATTAAACTTGACCGATAAAGTTAGCTTTCTGGGCTGTAGAAATGATACAGAAGCATTGTATTCAGCTGCAGATATATTTATTCTTCCGAGTCGAAAAGAAGGTTTACCTATGGTACTGTTGGAGGCCATGAGTTCAGGCTTACCTATCATTGCCACCAATGTCGGCGGGGTTTCGGAAGCGATTCGGGATGGCGAAAGTGGTTTGCTGATTCCGCCAGCATCACCGCAGGTTATGGCTAAAGCAATGATTAAACTTGCCAATGATAAAAGCATGAGAGATTCCTTGAGTCAGGCCGCCCGTGCTCGCTTTGAAGAACGGTATGATATATCGCGAATGGTTAACCAGTATGATCGCCTCTTTAGAGATATTATTGGATCAGGGTAAGGATAAAAACCTGCGTGCTGTTATTATTGATTGAGATTCACATTCTCAATAGTTCTTATGAGGTTAGCGCACTGAACCGAAAAGAGGTAATGTTGAGTTTGATGAGTCAGGGATACAGCAGTTGGGAGAATTTTATAGCCAATGATGCCTTACGTGGTTATGCTTGGGCCGTTGCCACCGTTGGTTGGGGGAATGGCCAGCGTCATGGTGAATCTTCGCAGCAGTGCTCTATCAAGGTATTGCCATCTTACTGTTATAAATAACGGTAAAACAACACCTGAAGGGCGCCCTTTCCTAACCGGGGCTAAAGCGCAAATACGATTGCTCTATCAATTGGTAAAGACCATTATCAAACAACGAGCGAAGATCGTTCACATCCATACCTGTAGCGGATTTACTTTCTGGCGGGACTGTATCCATGCATTGATAGCTCGATTATTCGGCTCACGAGTGATTTTGCATATCCATGGAGGAGGCTTTATAGAATTTGTAGATAGTCAGCATTATATCGGTAAGTTGGTAATAAGGATGGCACTTTCGTGGGTATCAAGAGTGATAGTACTCAGTAGTAGCTGGGTTAGTCGCCTCAAGCCTTTTGCTCCACAGGCCAAATGGCGCATCGTCCCCAACGGCGTACCGATACCTCCATGCATTGCCAGTATTGATCAGTTGCAACCGACGTTCCTGTTTTTAGGCAATCTCGGTAAGCAAAAAGGTGCCGAGGACTTGGTTCGAGCAGCCCAAATCGCAATACGGAAGGGGTTTGATGGTCAAATTCTTTTAGCTGGGAAGGAAACCACACCGGGACAGAGCAACACCCTTGAAAGGCTTATCAACGAATTGAATCTTCAATCACATGTCCGATTAATTGGTGTGATTTCGGGTGAGACTAAGGTGAATGTGATTAAATCAGCCGATTGCTTTGTCTTGCCAAGCCATGCCGAGGGACTTCCTATGGCAATGCTTGAAGCCATGTCTTATGGTTTACCCGTTATAAGCACGAAGGTAGGTTCCGTCCCGGAAGTGATAACTGATGGGGTTGAGGGATATTTGATAGAGCCGGGCGATATAGAATCCTTAGCCGATCGGATTTTTCGCCTTGGCCAAGATGTTGCTTTACGCAAGCGGATGGGCAAGGCTGCCAGGGAACGTATTGAGCGTTGTTATAGTTTAGATGTCGTTGTTAAACGATTGATACAAGTCTATGAAGAAATATTGGAGGATAATAGCAATTGAATCCGTACCTTGTTAGACATATTTTTTTGCCGCTTCATGAACGGTTATTAAGACGCAGAACATTTCGGTATTATCGTGATCTTGAAGAAAGTCAGTGGTGGGCAACTCAAAAACTACAGGAACTCCAACTGGAGAAATTGCGAAGGTTAGTTTCTCTTGCGCTGAATAAAACTGCTATCTATGCTGACCTTGCAGGTGTAGATCGGTGTTGGTTGCCCGAATCCTTGGAAGATTTACAGAGGTTGCCCTTGCTGGACAAATCAATCATTTCTGCCCACCGCGAGGAATTAGTTAATCGTGACGTTCGCGGCGGTCCGATTCGGTACAATACTGGTGGTTCAACAGGTCAGCCTTTGATATTTTATTTTGACAAGCGTCGTCAAGCCTACGACAAGGCAGCACGAATGCGAACGCATAGATGGTGGGGTGTGGAGCCGGGGGAGAAAGAGGCATATATCTGGGGCTCTCCCATCGAACTACGCAGGCAGGATCGCCTTAAACAAATTCGTGATTGGCTTACTAATGAACTGCTACTCTCGGCATTTGATCTTTCAGAGCAATCAATAGATTGGTATGTAGCTCGATTGCGACGTTTCAAACCGAAGTGTCTCTTTGGCTATCCAAGCAGCATAGCGTTGCTATGTCAATTAGCCCGCCATGCAGGATTAGACCTGACCGAATTGCCTGTAAAGGTGATTTTTTGTACTGCTGAGGTGCTTTATGATCATCAAAGACGAATTATCTCTGAAACTTTTGGTGGTATCCCTGTGGTTAACGGCTATGGTAGTCGAGAGGGAGGTTTTATCTCGCATGAATGCCCGGAGGGTCGAATGCATATTACCAGTGAAAACGTAATTGTCGAAATCATCAAGGATAATCGCCCTGCCAAGCCTGGTGAGGATGGTGAAATTGTGATTACACATCTGGATAATTATGCGATGCCGTTTATCCGATACCGAACCGGTGACATTGGTCAGCCTTCTAATGAAACATGTCCGTGTGGGCGCGGATTAGAAGTCATGAAGGTAGTAAAGGGGCGTTCCACGGACTTTATCATCACAGCTGATGGTCGATGGGTACATGGCTCAGCGTTCGGCTATGTATTTCGAAATATTCCAGGTGTCCTGCAATATCAGGTTATCCAGGAAGATGTAGGTTCCATACGTATCTTAGTCGTTATTGATGATGATTTCCCAGCGAATGGCGTGGAGCAAATTCGGGAAAGTGTCATCGCCCGGCTCGGTTCCGATGTACAAGTTGATATAGAACAAGTATCCAAAATTACCCCTGACCCATCGGGTAAGTTCAGATACGTGATCTCCCGAGTTGCCAGAGAGCGTTCAATGGCACTTGGATTAGAAGAGGGTAAAGAAACCTAATCGGTATTGCGATTTTGGGTATCATCGGAATTCTGCGACGGGGTGAGCTGAAAGAGGAGGGCTTCCCATGGTTTCCATCTTGTCTGAATGATTCTGCCATCAGGCAATTTCCTGCCGGTACGAAGGTCACGTATGTTTCTGACAGGTTGGCGGAAGACGATTTCGACATCAATAGGTTTGCCGGTAACCCCGTAAATGGCACCTGCTGCACTGATAGAGCCTTGACGTGTAGGGTTCTTGACGAGGCCGACGATGATGTGCTTACCTTTTCGCCAATAAATCAGTTCAGCCAGCGGAACAGGCTTGCCGTTGGAAAAGACCTTTGCACGCGGTTTCAAGCCACTTTGAGCAAGCAAGTTGCTTATTAATCTCCGCCAGCGTCGTCCGTATATTCCGATTCGTAGGTTCATATCGTAGTAAGCAACAGGTGTAAGATTGAGATAAACAGTTCGACCTTTACCGGTACGATTTTCAATGAAGACATCGGCTGTGCCGACGCGGGTGGTTGCTTTTCCACCATTTGCCCTTGTACCCCGTTCGTAAACGACGATTCCATCGTATTTCAATGCACCATCGTATCGGAGTCGCTGAAGGAAGGGCTTGGTGTACAACTCACCATCGATTTCAGTGATATGTTTCCCATCGAGATATCCTTTGGACTCATCTCGCTGGATTCCGAAGAGGCGATCCAATGCTCCACCTGCAGGGCGACCGACACCGTGCTCATTCAGGACACCAGTAAGGTAATCGGCGATAACAGTCCCGCCTTTGCGCACAAAGGTTGTAATGGCGGAGGCTTCGGTGTCGGACATTGCTATAGCGCGGTTAAGGATTAAGACTCGATAACCCTGCTTGACCAATTCACCAGCAGCTACTTGCTGAGCGGTGATGACGTTATATTGAAAGCCACAGTCTTCCAATAGTTTAAACCATGCCACGCGATTTTTCGCCGCTGTCTGGCAAGTATTGTCAAGGCTACTTGACCTATTAGGCCAGGTACCTTTATGTGTGACCACGTCCATTACCCAGCCAGCCTGAATGGAAGGATGAGAATAGTACACAGCGATTGGGTCGGCGTCAAATCGTGTCTCCGGAGCAAGAATGTTCTCCGAGAGAGCACTTTGAACTTCCCGAATAGTTGCTGCGTTTTGGACGATAAATGGAGCGATCCCACCATTTTTCCAGTGGAACCATGAACCATGACGGTCAGGCCAGGCAATAACACCACGATTACCATGAAGTAGATAATACCATAAGAACCATGCATCCCGACGTGCATCGCCAGTGCTGAACCACGTTTGAACATATGGGCGTCGTTCAGGCCAGCACCATAACGATCGTAATATCTCGCATGTTCCACCAATATCATATGCTTCGATCCACTGGATGCTTCTGCAGAGTTTGGAATAGTCATATCCGCCGTACGGTGCAGGCTGTTGAGCACCGACGATACCAGCAGGGGTGTGTGGGTCAAGTTTATTGGTGAAGTGCGTCAGTTTTGCAAGGCAGTTTGCAAATTGTGTGTCCATGTAGCTTCGCCAATCCATCCATGGAGATAAATTCCACCTACTAAACAGTGGTCGGGTATGATTACGACGGATAGCCTCGAACGAAACCGGCTGAATCTGTGAGAAATCTTTAAAGTCTGTTCCCCACATCCGATTAAGGGCATCGATGTTTCCGTACGTCTTTTGTAGCCAGACACGATAATCAGCAACAGAAAGAGGTGAACCATCAACCTCACAGGGGGAGTTGAAAACTCCGAGGCTAATCTCATCATCAAAGGCGTATGCGACCACTGGCCCACGTCGAGTTACCAAGACGTTTCGCTGAATATGTCTTTTCAAAAGGGCGATGGTCTTTGGATCAGCCAGGCTATAAGGTCGGGGGACGATGGTTTTTTTTCTCAGGATTCGTTTTCTACCGGTACGGTTCGTCAGGTGAAGGTAGCCTTTATCGGCTGCATGATCGACGTAATAAGGCAGGCGATGCTTCCTTGCGAAGTCTACTATCGCTTGCTTGGAAAAACCCCGGTCGATGTGGAAACCAAAAAGTCCGACATGCTTATATAGCCCCAGGTCCTTGCGTATGTCCGTCTTGTATTGCCAGACCAGTATTAGAAACCTCTTCCATATCGGCTTGGGTTTGATGAAAGGGACGCATGGCAGAAGACCCTTATCCACGGAGCGGCACAATGTTATAGGCGAACCTCCCTGAAAGGCAGGTAAGCCAGAAATGCTTTTATCTGTAAGAGTACCATTATCATCGGCTATAGCTGGATATGTAGTCACCAACCACAGCCATAGTAGAATCAGCGAATGAAAAGACGAAACATCTCTACAACGTTTCTTATTCATTTTGATAAGTTCCTTGTCATAATTGCGTGTTTATTGTAAGATATATGATTGCTTAAATATATATAAAATCTACTATTCGCAATGTTATTTAGCTGAAAGGGAGATGATGCACGTGGGTTCTTGGATCGAGTTAAAGTAGGGGATTGTGCAAAAAGACGCAGCAAAGAGGCAAAGGACAGTATTAGGTTCCACAAATGCTTCGAAGAGGGTTGATCTAATGCCAGTATTAAAAGTGAGTAAGGACAGAGGCACACTACGTTTGTGGATACCAGTGATCGCCTGGTTAATACTTGCGGGAGGACTGGTGGGCGCTTTTGGGCATAACTTTGCAGAGATGTGGATTCGCTGGTTTCCGGCTTGGCATTATAAAAATATGAGCCTCTATGATCGCTTGATAGAAGGTGAAAGTTATTACACGCATGGTCCGCTGATACCTGCAGTAAGTTTTGTGATTTTCTTATTAATTATCCGGCATATCAAAATACCTGTAAGACCTCGGGCAATAACAGGCTTGATAGTACTGATTATTAGCTTGGTAATTCATTTGGCCGCATGTTTAGCTAGAGTGAATTTTGTCAGTGGCTTTGCCTTTATCGGTGTTCTATCTGGACTTATATTGATACTATGGGGAAACGAAGCATTAAAACGCCTGTGGTTTCCCATAGTTTTTCTGATTTTCATGGTTCCTCTACCTGAAGTGACTATTGCGCAGTTGAATTTCAGATTAAAAATGCTGGCAGCCAATGTTGGAGTTGATCTTGCAAATGCTATTGGTATTGTTGCAGAGCGTACGGGAAACCGAGTGCTTTTGGAAGGAGACAAAAGTGTAATTATAGCAAATGTTTGCAATGGCTTGCGTACGCTTATCAGTCTATTAGCTTTTGGAGCGATCTATGTGTATGTTTGCCGCCTTCGTGGAGTGTGGCGAATAGTCCTCTTTATCGCAACAGTTCCAGTTGCAGTTATAAGCAATTCTATTCGGATTGTGAGTCTTATTGCAGTTGCTGATATATGGAATGTCCAAATAGCATCAGGATGGTACCATGACTTTTCCGGATTACTTATTTTCATTTTGGCATTCCTTATGATGTTTGCATTAGAGCGATTTATTTTCTGGGTTCATCGGATTCTCAAGCGGCCAATTAAGGTAGTACCACTTTTTAGGAATGTTCAACATACGGAGCGATCTGAGACTTCAAATAGGGGATTAGCTAAATCAATTAATAGTCTTAGAGGGTGGCTTGCGGTAATGGCTATCGTTATATCTGCATTAGTTGCGTGGTGGCTTAATCGTTCAATTCCACCCGTTTGGAATCAACAGATGGCCAGTCAAGCAGTACCGATAGAACTGGAGGTTGAGGGGAATCGTATGGTCGGTTATTCGCGCGAAATGGATGATCGTACATTGGCGATTTTGGAGACTCGAGACTATATGAGCCGTAGGTATGTTGCTGCTGGTTTGCCATACATTGATTTGTGTGTTATTTTTAGTATGGACAACAGAAAAGGTACGCATCCTCCTGATTTGTGTCTCGAAGGTAGTGGGGAAGGGATTATTGCCAAAAGAGATATAGATGTTAACGGTGTTCCTGGTAGGGGCATTGTTTCATGCAGAGAGTTAATCGTTCAAGCTAATCGCAGAAAAGAGTATTTTCTATATACTTATAAGTGTGGTGATACATACACTCGGAGTTTCTGGAGGCAGCAGTTCACAATTTTCATTAACGGCCTGCTTAATAGGAATGCCAGTGGCGCTCTTATTGAGATATCGACACCGATAGTTATCAGTAGAGAGGAGGCTTATAAGCGTGCGCAATCTATGCTGCGTGCAGTTATTCCGTATTTAGACAGAGGACTTCCGTGAGCATGAACTTTATGATTATGAATTGTATACAAATGTAGTAATGTAAGAAAGATTCTGGAAATATTATAATAGATTGTTCTCTTTTGAGGGAGCAAATGAAGAAACAGACGATATAATCATTGGGAGATAAGGAATGAAGAAGCGGCGAGTAATAATAATTGTAATTGTTTTCGGTGTAATAGGCGGATTATGCGCAGGGTTCTGGTGGTACACACACAGAAACTCACGGGCAAAGTTGTTAGCAAGAACTGAGCTGGCTTTTCGAGCGGGAAAGTACGACAGAGCAATTGTCCTTGCGAATAGCTATATAGAAAAGTATCCGAATGATTGGCGAGGCTATTTTATCAAAGCAAGGAGTATGATCCATACTGGGCAATATGACAATGCAAGAGTGGCTCTAAAGAAGGCAAATGCACTAAAAGCATCAGAGGTTTCTATTTTGCTCGAAATGGCAAAAAGTTATAGCTTACCTGCCCAAAGAAAATTGACTAATAGAAATGTTGTTAATCGTAGTGATCTTCTAAAGAAAATTATTGAGCAGTTTCAGAAAGCTAATGATATTCTGCTAAGTATTAAGACCAGCGATAAAGCTCAATTAATAGATATACAGGAGAAAATTGGTCTTAATTATCAAAATATGTCAATAGCATGGCAAATGATAGGTCAAAAATTGCAAAAAGACATTCAGGTTGCCGAGGCTGCTGGTGGAACAAGCAATGGAATTAGGGTGAAGCAAAGGGAAAGTGTGGCAGCATTTTCTAAATCAGATGAAGCAGCAGATGAGAGTATTAAATATCTTTTCAAGGTAATCCAGCAAGATGCAGATCGCCCATTAGTTGCCAAAATATTAGTTAGACTATGCATTAATCGTGGAGATAGGAAAACACTTAAGTCGATACGGACATTATTTGAGAGTCTACAGCATCTTACCTCTCCTAAGGCGCCGCCTCCGATGGCAATGTTGATGCTCGTTATGCATGATCTTCGATATAAGGAGGGTATGGTCCAGCGGCATGATGAGTTGATGAAGATTAGCCATTTGTTAGATAAGCGAATAAAGGACAATCCTAAGGAATTGGAAGCCAAGTTGGCGCGGGCAAATGTCGCTTTGGCTCTTAGGGATACAATAACTGCTGAAAGACTTTCTAAAGAGGTTCTGAAGGTAGAACCAAGAAATGGTACGGCTAGATTAATTCAATCAATGGCATTGATGAAACGTGGGGAATTTGCAAAGGCGGAGCGAATACTCTTTGCTCTCAAAACAGATTATCCTACCTGGCCTGATGCTTACTTTGCTTATGCACAAGCTGCTATGGCTACAGGCAAGAAACAACTGGCTCTTGAAGCCCTGCGAACTGTTACAAAGTTAGATCCGGAACATCCGCTTGCCCGGAGGTATCTGGTTGAGTCGTTTTTGGAAGATGGATATTATAGAGAGGCATTTACTGATGCCAAAGCATATTATCAAGCCCACCCTGACGACCCAATAGCCTTGCGACTTTTTGTAACATCGGCGTGGCATGCGGATCAACCAAATGTGGCGATGGAAGCTCTAACCAAGGCCGAGACTATGTACAAAAATCGGCCTGAGATGCTGGTTGCTGTGGCGGAGGGATATCGGCTTCTTGGTAAAAGAGATAAGTCCCTTAACGCATTTCAATTAGCTACCAAGGGGAAGCCTGATACAGTAGAGGCGCAGTTGGCTATTGCACAGGCGTTCAGAGCGCTCGGCAATGTGTCCCGGGCCGAAAAAATTCTTATCGAAGGCCTTGCCAACAATCCAGATCAACCGAAACTTCACTATGAACTCGGTCAGATCTATGCATCTACAGGACAATTTCTTCCTGCCATTGAACAGTTCCAAGCCGCAGTAAGACTGGATAATTTGAATGAAGCATATCGATTAGCATTGGCGAAAGCATTATTTAACATCGGTGACCTGGATCATTCCCAGGAAATCTTGAAAAGGATTAGTCCGGATAATGTGGACGCAAACCTGCTGCGTTTTCAAATAGGCATAATTCGTGATGAGCCTGTAGAGCAAATAGCCCAACGAATTTTATCAGCAGGTGTGCATCGTAAAGGGTTTGCATTGGCAGTAATATACATTACTGCCGGCAGAGTCAAGGAGGGAATAAAAATTTGTCTTGATGAACTTAAAAGGACACCTGATAATCCACAATTGCATTTCTTATTAGGACAGGCATACTTAATGCAAGGTCAAAGAGAGAAATGCCTTTTTCATTGGAAAAAGGTGGTGCAAATCCAACCTGAGAGATTATTTACTTATGTGCAAATTGCGACACTTCTTGCTCTGAAGCATTCACCAAAGGAGGTGGAAAGATCGCTTATAAGCATTCCGGGTGCGCATAGCGATATGGTTTATCTAACAATGGGTCAATTATATTCACGATTTGCTCGATTTTCTTCTGCAATAGAGGCATATAGTAAGGTGATTGATAATGAAGACTATCCAGCATCTTCTCGGTATCGAGCGCAGTTACTTCGTGCAAGAGTGTTAGCAATTACAGGTAATATCGAACAGGCAATAGATGATTTGAATGCTTTGGCAAAAGTAGTACCGTTACAACAAATGGCATTGATAGAAAGAACAAGACTTCTCTTCAAA
>JAGHBS010000045.1 GCA_021160865.1 Planctomycetota bacterium
GCAATATATTCACCAATCCCCCTCCCTGCAAGAAAGCATTGAACGGATAAGGGCGAGAAGATATTGATGCGTATCGCGTCAAATCTGTTTAGAATCTATTCCCTGAGATGGAAACCGATGAAATAAAACCTGCATTATCAGAAAATCAAAATCGATTGTACAAGACGTTAGCCATTATCGCTACCGCAACAGCACTCATCTTAGTAGTAGTATTAGCAACTCGTCCCATCGCCAGTTTTGATATCGGATACCATCTTGCCTATGGAGAATACTTCCTCGATAACTTCAAGATCGTTCAGACGAATCGTTTCATATATACCCACCTGCGAAGCGATCTGCTTTCAAACCCTGATAATCTTGGCCCGGGTTGCTGGTACGATAGCAAGACCGGAACATATCACTTCGTAAATGCCAACTGGCTAAGCCAGGTGATAATGGCAGCGGTCTATCGACTGGGGGGGATAAAGGCATTGAGCATCTTTCAAACAATTATGATAGTGTTTATCTTCTTGGTTATCCTGCTAACGATGCGTCGTAATGGGGTAGGCTGGCTTGGAATCGCCTTTGCAATTGTGCTAACCGCATTAGCGGGCTACGAACGATTTAATCTACGTCCAGAAGTATTCGAATATCTCATACTAATTATTCAATGGTATCTGTTAGTAGGGATATTAGATAGTCCACAGGACAGGGCCAGATTGAGCTGGCGGAAGGTTGCCCTGATATTTTTTCTACAAATCCTGGCAGTAAACCTGCATAGCTACTTTCTTCTTGGTGTTGCGGTGGTTGTGGCAGTTCTTGCCGATGCCTCTGTAAGGTTGCTATGGGCAAAGACCGTAAGCCACCGACAAGATACCAACAACCTTGAAACATCGGTTAAAAGGCTCGGCTTGATGGCTTTGTTGATGGTAATAGCTTGCCTGATTAATCCATGGTTCATTCGTGGGGCAATCATGCCCATCCAGACGCTTATCTACCTTGACAAACACCATATTGCAGGTGGAACCCTTCCCCCGTTTGGCTCACATCCCTGGGCAACAATAGTCGAGTTCTTTTCACCCTTCGTGGAAAAGGCTGGAGGAGGTCATGTCACGCACGCTATATACGCCTACTACATCGTACTGATTTCATCAGCAATAGCTGGTGTGATCGGACTTGCCCTTCGACGATGGGGTTGGTCAGCCGTACTTATCGGAATGGTAATGATTTCGTTAAGGATGAGACGGAACATTTCGATAGCATCAATGGTTGCAGTGCCGTTAAGCGCTATCATCTTTGCTGAAGGATGGCGCAGAATGATGGCATGGGGAAGAAATAAGTTCGCTCCTGTGGGAAAAGGTAAAAAGAGAAAAAAGAAATCTGCTCCCCAAAAGTTATTTCTATTCATAGCACAACTGCAGGGGAAAAATTTAGGTCTGATTAAGACCATCTTGACGCTTTTCTTGATAACTTTCACTGTTTGGATGACTCATCTCGTTATTACTAATCGATTCTACTTCTCAGAAGAGCGAAAATGGCGGTTTGGCGTGGGAATTTCTAAACTTACAATACCCATATCAGCAGCAGAGTGGATTAACAAGCACCAACCTCCAGGAAAGGTATTTTGCGACCACGATAGCTCCTCAAACCTGATGTTTTTTACCAGACCTCATCGAGAAGTTCCTGATCTAACAAATACGTGGGCAATGCCACCAAATGTAATGCAACAGGTTATAGAATGTACTTATGGTTTGTATCCCTTCGAGAAGGTTGTGAAGGAGTATGATATAGGTACAGTCTCATTATATTTAACAAGGATTTGCTTACCCCTGATAAGAAAACTCTCTCGCGACCCGGACTGGGTTGTGGTGCATTTAGGTGCCGCCCATGTTGTCTTCCTCAGGCAAACAGGTCCGACAGCAAAGTTAGCAGCAAGGTACGGCATCACGGAACAAACCCTTAATCTTGATAGATACATAAACTGGCTTCGCACCACTGATCCCCTTCCCTGCAGTGCTTTTTCAACGGCTGCTTCGCTTTTAACCGAGTTAGGATGGTACGACAGCAGTCTCGTTCTTTGGAATAAGTGCCTTGAATATGAACCCACTTATTACCAGGCATCGTCGAGAATGGCACGAACATACGCCCTTCGAGCAGATCACAAGCTTCGAGAGATGATTCGTGCTGACAGAAAAGGTAATGCCGCAAAAGCCCGTCGTCTGGAACAAGATGCCATTGAAGATTTCAATCGCGCCAAAAGCATTTTAGAAGAAGTTCTCCGCGCTCATCCGGATTTCATCCCCGCTCGAAAGGGTCTTTCGATAGTTCGAAAACACCTCTCTGCCCTTCGGCAAGGTGTTGTTATGCTACTTCCAAATAATTAAACCTTATCGATTGGCTTTGAAAAACTGGACAAAACTGATGCAGATAGTTACCTTGATAACTCTATAGTCAAGCGTCTCATCTGGATGAAAGGTTAGATCGATGGAAAAGGATATTTACGGTGAGTTAATTTCATCATTAGCAGTTGAGAACGACAAGAAGATAGTCCTTTTAGTAATGGATGGTGTTGGCGATTGCGATAATGATGGAAAAGGTACCGCCCTTCAGCAAGCCCGGACGCCTAATCTTGACGCCCTTGCTGCCCGTAGTGCCATCGGGCTTCACATCCCGGTAGCGGTGGGCGTAACGCCGGGCTCGGGGCCCGGCCATCTGGCGCTATTTGGATATGATCCGCTCATATACAAGGTTGGAAGAGGGGTTTTGAGCGCCCTGGGGATTGAATTCCCCTTACAGAAGACCGACGTCGCCGCCCGGCTGAACTTTTGCACGATAGATTCCAACGGCAACGTAATTGATCGACGTGCAGGCAGGATACCTGATGAAGAAAATCGTGGGCTACTTGAGAAAATCCGTAAGAACCTTACTCCACCCGAGGGCGTGGAAGTATTTTTCGATACCGTCGCTGAGCATAGAGCGCTGATGGTAATTCGAGGCGAGGGGCTCGATGATGATATTGGTGAGACTGACCCGCAAACTACGGGCGTTGCCCCCTTGTCGCCTTGCAGGCCGCCTCATGATAAATCGCCGACAGCCAGAATCGTTGAAAAAATAATCGAGCAGGTACGAAAAATCCTCTCCGATGAACCCAAAGCCAATATGATTCTTGCCCGTGGCTTTGCCAAGTTCCCCGATTGGCCAAGGTTTCCTGATAGATACAAACTCAACCCTGCTGCAGTAGCCGGCTATCCGATGTATCGAGGCGTTGCCAGACTGGTAGGAATCCCGGTCGTTTCGCAACCAACTACCGCCAAGGACGTCTGTACCGCCGCTGC